>JANQSB010000016.1 GCA_028284295.1 Myxococcota bacterium
CCAGCATGAAGCGCTGGCCGGCACCGGCCATGTAGAGGAAGCCGTTGCCGACGCCGTAAGGGAAGCCGCGCGGGGCCTTCCAGCGCAGCTCCTCGAATCGCGCGCGCGCCTCCCGCCCCTCCTCTGCCCGACCCCGTCGTTCGAGAACGAAGGCGAGGTTCTGCCAGGCCGGGGGCAGCGCCGGGTCGAGCGCGACCGCGGTCCGGAGGTCGGATTCGGCGCCCGAGAGGTCCCCCTCGCCGAGCCGGACGACCGCGCGGTTGACGAAGATCTCTGCGGCCGGCTCGGGTACGGCGTCGACGGCCTCGTCGAGCAGCAGCCGGGCTCGCTCGGGAATGCCGTCCAGAGCGTTCGCGACCGCCAGGTTGCTGAGCCACCAGGGATGCCCGCTCGGATCCTTCGTCTCCATCGGGCCGGAGACCTGGTAGTGACGTCGCGCCGCCTCGGGCTTGCCGTCGTAGAGTTCTGCGGCGGCGCGGGTCTCGACGTAGCTGCGGAGCGGGGCATTGCGGCCGAAGGTGAGGCGCGTCGAGGCGTACTGGCCCAGGTAGATCCGGATCGCGTTCATCTGGATGCTGTCCTCGTCCCGACGCATCAGGCCGGGCGGGCGCCCGCCCGCGAACACGTGCGAGCTCACCACCGCCACGAGCGCCACGACGGCGGGGGTCGCCCAGCGGAGCGCGGGTCCGCGCCGCCACAGCGCGTGGGCGCCTCGGACCAGGAACCAGGCGAAGGGGAGCGACAGGTTGAGGAGATAGGAGGCTTTGAGGGCCGCCCAGGTGGGGATCCTCACCGAGAAGAGCACGAAGGCGGCCAGGCTGCCGAGCGCCAGGATGCACATGGCGGTGTCCACACGATCGTCGGGCCGCCGCCAGGCGCGTCGCGCCGAGAGTCCGGCACCGAGGAAGGCGACGAGCGTCGGCAGGAGCCCCAGCGCCCCCATGAAGAGGGTCAGCCCGTGCACGAAGGGGTGGGGGATCGTGATGTCCCGCGGTACCGGCAGCTGCCCCTCGCGGAAGGTGTCGTACCAGACGTTCAGGTACACGTTGGGCCATACGGCCCCCTGGTTGTGGGGGGCGCCGGGACTGGACTCCTCGAAGATGGCGAGCGGGAAGCGCAGGTAGTCGAGGACGCCGCGCTCACCGGGCGGCTGGGAGGCCTGGATGCGTGCGACGTCCGGGACCTCGGCGCTCGTGACCATGGGCGTGCCGAACTCCAGGACGTTGCGACCGTAGTAGGGGCCGGCGAGGACCAGGAGCGGAAGCCCGACGAGCATCGAGCGACGGACCAGATCTGCGACGTTGCGATGCGAGGCGGGGGCACGGTGCCTGCGGAGCAGGCTCGTGGCGCCGATCGCGAGCACGACGATCAACGCGGTGAACTTCGTGAGCATGGCGAGTCCGCAGAGCAGCCCCGTCAGCAGGTCGCCGCGGACGGTCGGGGAGCCTCGCGACTCGTTGCGCAGGTGTGCAGCGAAGGCGGCTGCACCGAGAAAGGTCGCGCTCATCTCGTTGCCGGGCATCGGGCTCGTGTAGACGTGGACCGGGAGGAAGGCGATCGCCGTGAAGGCCAGCAGGGCCCAGCCGCTGCTCTCGGGGAAGGCTCGCCAGACGACCCGGGCCGCGAGAGCCGCGACCCCCAGGCTGGCCAGCGACCCGACGACCGAGATGCCGATCATGGCGAACTCGGCGTCCCGCGATTGGAGGAAGAGCCAGCCGAGCAGGTAGTGGAGCGGCGGATGGAAGTACGACCAGCCCTGATCCGCGTAGGGGACGGCGTGGTACATGTCGAGGAAGAGCACGTAGGACATGTGTCCCCAGGCGTCGTAGCCGTGGAAGAGCGATCCGTAGACCGAGTTCCAGGTGCGCAACGCGACGGCCAGGGAGACGGAGAGGACCCAGCCCAGGACGAGTGTTGTGCGGGCCTTGGGCGACATCGGGCCGGACTCTATCACCGCTGCCGCTCGGGCGATCACCGCTGCCGCTCGGGCGATCGCCGCTGGCGCGGGAACGGGACATCGAAGACACTGAGACCGTGGTCGTGTCCTTCCGTCCGGTCGCTCTCGCCCTGCTCCTCGGCTGCCTGCTCCCTGCCTGGGGCTGTGCGCGCTCCGGTCCACCGGACATCGTCCTGATCCTGGTGGACACCTTGCGTCGCGACCGCATCTCGCCCTACGGCTACGACATCGAGACGCCCACCCTGCAGCGGCTCGCCGACGAGGGACAGGTCTTCACCAACGTCCAGGCCAACTATCACCAGACCACCATGTCGATGGGGGCGCTCTTCACCGGTCGTACGCCCTCGATCGAGACGGGCGGTCCCAAGAAGACGCTCCACTGGGAGGGGCGTACCTGGTGCGGCATGGCGCGCTTCGCGGCGGACGAGAACGACACCTGCGTTCCCCAGGACCTCACCACCCTCGCCGAGTCCCTATCGGAGGCCGGCTACTGGACCGCGGGCGTGGTCTCCAACCGTCTCCTCTTCGAGCCGGCGGGCTACGAGCAGGGCTTCGACGTGTGGGTCGAGGTCGGAGGCGATCCGGCTGCGCGCAGTGCGCCGGAGGTCAACGCCGAGCTCGAGCAGGTGCTGGCCGAGAGGCCCTCGGGGCCGGCCTTCGTGTACGTCCACTTCCTGGACGTGCACGACCACCACCGCCTTCCCGCCGGTCCCGGAAGCTACGACGAGTCCATCCGTCGCTTCGACCGGCAGCTGGCGAAGACCATCGGGCTGCTCGAAGAGGCCGGCCTGCGAGAGAACGCGGTCCTCTTCGTGCTGTCCGATCACGGCGAGAACCTGGGCGAGACCCACCAGGGCACGCAGTACTTCTCCCACAAGGGGAATCCGTCCTATCAGGCCCTGCTCGACATTCCGCTCATCGTCACGCCGCCGGTCTTCGAGGACCCCGACCGCTTTCTCCGGAGCCGCGACGTCACGAACCTGATCCGTCAGGCCGCGGGGCTCACGGGAGAGCTGGCGGACGAGTCCGACGTCATCCATCCCGACGAGCTCTTCCTCAGCGAGCGCAACTTCGTCACCTATCGCCGCGGTCGCGACAAGATCATGTTCCATCGCCTGGACCCGAGCCGCTACCAGCTCTACGACCTGGAGCTCGATCCCGGCGAGCAGAACAACCTGGTCGATCAGGAACGCGGGAAGGTCTACAAGTACCTCGGGCGGGGGCGGGAGCTGCTGATCGCGCTGCGCGTGAAGAAGAAGCGGAGCCCGGGCCGGCTCACCGACGAGGATCGCAGTCGACTGCGAGCGCTCGGCTACCTCGAGGACGCCGAGGCGCCGAATCCGCCGGCCGATCCCGCCCCGGATCCGGTCCCCTAGCCCTCTAACGCTTGACGGCCACCACGTGGACCGTCGCGCCGCTTCGCGCCCACGCGGCCACCACGCTCAGCGCGATCGCGAAGGGCGCCAGCACGGCCAGGGTCGCCCAGGCCGAGAGCCGCTGGCCCAGCGGCACGGGCCTTCCCGGGTTCTGATGCAGCCGGGTGTAGAGCTCGCCGACGGGTCGCCGGCCGAAGCGGTTGAGGGCACTCTGGATCCAGCCGAAGGGGTTCTGGCGCAGCGAGAAGTGGTGGGAGGATGCAACGGTGAGCCCGTGCTTCTCGCAGAGCTTCTCCAGGGCCGAGCAGGGGAAGTGATAGAGGTGTCGGGGGGGGTCCAGGTGGAACCAGTCCTTTCCCGACCAGCGCGCCTGCCAGCTCCCGTAGTTGGGGACCGCGACGATCAAGCGCCCGCCGGTCTTCAGCATGCGCGCGCATGCCGACATCGCGTCGAAGGGATCGACCATGTGCTCGAGAACGTGCCAGATCACGATCAGGTCGAAGCTCTCGGGCTCGAAGCCCGCTTCCGAGAGGCGGGTCGCGATTCGGATCTGGGCTCGCGGGTCGGCGCCCTGCACCGCCCGCTCGTTGGCTTCGACCCCGAAGACCCGGTAGCCGCGGTCCGCCAGCGGTGAGAGCAGGACGCCTCGACCGCAACCCACGTCCAGGATCGCGGCGTCGCGCGGGAGACCGCCGCAGAGAAAGGCGATGTGTCGCGCCGCGACGGCGCGCACCGCGCGCTCGAGCAGGGGCCGGAACTTGGTCCCGGGCTCCCCGTAGTAGTCCTCCGGGTAGAAGGACTGGATCTCCTCGTCGGCCAGCATGGGCCGGTATCGCCCGAGTCCGCAGCCCGCACAGCAGACGATGGGCGAGTCGATTCCCTCGACCTGCAACACGGCGCGCGATCGTTCCGCGCCGCAGATCTCACAGCTCGGCGTGACCTGCTCGGGCCCGTCGACGGCTCGAACCTCGCGGTCGTAGATGGACGCAGGGGCGCGGTCCGTGCTCATGGGCGTCCGGAGCGTGCGCCGCCCGCTGTGGCGCGTCAAGCGGGGCGGATCGACAGGATGCCCAGGTCGCTCAGGCGGTTCAGGGCCAGAAAGATCTCGTCGTCCGTTTCCGGGACCACGTCGAGGATGCGCTGCAGGTTCATCCCGGTGACGGCGAGGTCGAGCACCGCATAGTCGAGCTTGGACAGCTCGCCCGCGCGGCTGCGCGCCTCGACGTCCACGTCCAGCAGCGCGTCCGGTGGGAAGCTCGCACGATCGACGCCCGCGCTCTCGTCCATCAGGCGCATGGCTTCGAGGAGCGCGCCTTCCAGGGGGATCGGCTCGCCCTGGGGAAGTGCGGGGTCGATGCGCGCATGGAACTCGAAGTGGCCGTCCGTCCAGGAGAGCATGCGCGCGAGAGCCTTGACGCCGCGGGTTCCGCCCAGGCTCGCGATTCGCACGCAGCCGTTCTCGAAGGCCACGAACCCTTCCTCGGCGCCACGCATGACGTCGAGGGTGCCCTCTCGCGCCGCGAGCCCGAAGGTCTGCACCAGATTCACCAGACCGAGCTCCGAGATCTCTCCCTGGATCCCGCCGAGGTGCCGGCTGTGCTCGGTCGCTCGCAGGTCCCGCAGGAACTGCTCGACCGCCTTCTGCTCGGAGTCGCGCACGTAGAACTGCACGCCGATCGCCCGGACGACGTCGCCCTCGCCCTTCACGTGCCGCGCGATCTTGCCGAGGATCTCGCGCTCGACCCCCGTCTCGGGGTTGGCGATCCAGACCCGGACGGGCTCGCCGATCTCGATCGGCGGCGCGTTCCCGATCGAGACCAGCACCCCGGTGATGCTGAGGTCGCGGGTGCGACCCTCGATGACCTCGCATCCGGGGCAGTGGACTCGTGCGCGGACCCGGGCGCGGCTACGCGGTGCGGCGCGGCGCTCGTCCTGCTTCGGCTCCGGGGCGACCGGTCGCACCCCGTCTTCTCCGGCGTCGGCGCGCTCGGCCATGGCCGCGAGCACCGGCTCGAATGCGGCGCGCAACTCTGTGGCAGCCGCCTCGAATTGCACGGCGGCGCCGGGCGTCGCGCCCGTCGCCGCCAGCTCGGCGCCGACCACGTGGACCACCTCGCCGTCGAGCCGGATGCCCTTGTTGATGAAGACGAGCTTGATGTGGACGCTGACCCGATCGCGGACGGATACGGGCGCGTCGCTCTCGACGAAGATCCCACCGTTCGTGATGTTGGCCCAATACTCGTGCTCGAAGTCCTCCTGGGTCCGGAAGGACACCTCGAGCTTCCTGGGTCTGGCGGCCATGGGCGATTCCCCAACCCGAAAACGAAGGCGCGAGACACCGCGCCATGACATGCATCGGCATTCGCGAGGGGCCGCTGAACGACCCTCGACACGGCTCCGGGGGCTTTCGCGGGTGCGAAGCACCGGTTCCGGCCCGCTGGGATCGTTGCAGGTCCACGCGACCCGGACGGAAGGGTCGGGTTAGAATCGCCAGCTCGGCGGAGGGAACGGAATGGGCGAGATCCTGGAGCTGGCGGAACGCGCCTGGACGGGCGAGCTGGGAGAGCTGAACGTCCACCCCGGCAGGGTGCATGTTGGACTCGAGACCATCGATGAGGGTCTGGCCTTCATGTCCGCATTCTCGAACGCGCTGGTCCTGAAGACCGACGAGGGGCTCGTCTTCGTCGACACCTCGAGCTTCTTCCACGCGCAGGCGCTCTACGACGAGGTCCGGGCCTGGACCGACGCGCCGGTGCACACCGGGATCTACACCCACGGCCACGTGGATCACGTCTTCGGCCTGCATCACTTCCACGCCGAGGCCGAGAGCGAGGGCCGTCCGCCGGTGCGGATCGTCGCCCACGAGGCCTGTCCCGCGCGCTTCGACCGCTATCAGCTCACGAACGGCTACAACGGGCACATCAATGCGCGCCAGTTCGGATTCCCGAAGCCGATCTTCCCCAAGGACTACCGCTACCCCGACGAGACGGTGCAGAGCGAGCGCAGCCTCGAGGTGGGTGGAGCCCGGATCGAGCTGTACCACGATCGGGGAGAGACGGACGATGCCATCTGGGCGTGGCTGCCCGAGCGCAAGGCGATCTACACCGGGGACCTGTTCATCTGGGCTGCGCCCAACTGCGGAAACCCGCAGAAGGCGCAGCGCTACCCGCGCGAGTGGGCGGCGGCCATGCGCCGGATGGCGGCGCTCGAGCCCGAGCAGCTCTATCCCGGTCATGGTCCGCCGACCCTCGGAGCGGATCGGGTGACGCGCGCCCTGTCGGAGTCGGCCGAGCTGCTCGAGACCATCACCCTGCAGACCCTGTCGATGATGAACGACGGAGCCACACTCGACGACGTCCTGCACGGCGTGAAGCTGCCGGAGGCGCTGCTCGAGCGACCCTACCTGCGCCCGATCTACGACGATCCGATCTTCATCGTGCGCAACCTGTGGCGGCTCTACGGGGGCTGGTACGACGGCAATCCCGCTCATCTGAAGCCCTGTCGTGAGGTCGATCTGGCGCGCGCCCTGGCGGTGGCCTCGGGGGGCGCGAGACGACTGGCGGATCGAGCCGAGGATGCCTGCAGGGACGGCGATCTCGCGCTCGCCTGTGAGCTCGCCGAGCTGGCCTGGCGCGCCGAGCCGGAGGACGAGCGGACGCGGAGCGTGCGCGCCGAGGTCTACCGCGCACGCGCACGCGAAGAGACGAGCCTGATGGCGAAGTCGATCTACCGCGCCGCAGCGCGTGACGTCGACCCGGAAGGCGACGCCGGCTGAGCGGTACGCTCAGCTCGCCTGGGAACGCGGCGGATGGCCGCGGGTCCAGGCGTGCTCGCCCATGCACTCGAGGAAGGCCCGGTAGGCTGCGTCCTTGCGGGCCCCGGAAGCAGCCTGCTCGCGGGCACGGCTGCTGGCCGTGCGACAGGTCGCGATGTCGCGATCGAAGTCGACCTGGGTCGCGCCGTTGCGCCACCAGGGCCCCGGGTGTCCGTAGAGCTCGAAGGGGATCGCCAGCTCGTCCATGCCCGACCCGGGCGTCGTCGACGAGGGCGGCGGCGCGCTGACGACCGGCGGTGTGTCGGCGCGCGGCTCGCTGCAGCCCGTGACTGCGAGCAGGCTCGCGGCCAGCGCCGCGAGCGCGAGAAGGGTGGGAGACGACGAGCAACGCATCGGTGCTTGACTCCGGGCGGGGATCGGAGTATCGCGAAACAACGCGCCCTTGTCTGCCGGAAGGGCCTTCCGGACAGAGTCTTCTGGACGAGCCGGCCACTCCGGCTGGCCGTGGAGAGAGCGAATGAAAGAGCTACCGACCGAGAGCCCCGAATACCGCAAGGCCCGCGCCGAGCTGCTGGAGGCGGAGATCGCGCTCAAGGAGCAACGTGAGCGGGTCGCGGAGATGCGACGCAAGCTTCCGCGGGACACCCCTCTCGCGACCGACTACGCGCTCGAGGAAGGGCCGCGAGACCTGGCGGCCGGGGACGAGCCGGTCGCAAGACGGAGCGTCAGCGAGCTGCTCGATCCTTCGGGGAAGCCCCTCGTCCTGATGCACTTCATGTTCGGAGGCAAGCAGGAGAGCTTCTGTCCCATGTGCACGATGTGGGCCGACGGGTACGACGGTGTCGTGCCACACCTCGAGCAGCACGTCGACTTCGGCGTGGTGGTCGCGGGCGAGCTCTCCGCCATGCGCGCGCATGCGCGCGCCCGCGGTTGGAAGAACCTGCGGGTCTTCTCCAGCTCGGGGAGCTCCTTCAAGCGCGACTTCGGGATGGAAGACGAAGAGGGCGGGCAGATGCCCGGTGTCTCGGTCTTCGTGCGAGGCGACGACGGCAGTGCCCGGCACTTCTACACCGGAGGCGCATTGATGGCGCCCGGGCACTTCCGCGGCATGGACCTGCTGAGCCCGGTCTGGAACTTCCTCGACCTGACCCCCGAAGGTCGCGGAGAGTGGTTCCCCGCCCTCGCCTACTGACACACGGCCGTGGGGAGGGGGCGACTCAAGCCGGGTCGAGCAGCTCCTTGAAGCCGTAGCGTGCGTGCGGTCCGAAGCAGAGCTGCTCGAGCACGCCGATCCCCTGCTCGTCTCCGCAACGAGCCCGCATCACCTGTTGGATGTGCTGGTTGACCAGCGCGTTCGGGTCGATCTCGTCGCACGCCCAGGACTCGCCCCCGATCGCGAGCTCTCCCTTCCAGCGGCCGTGCCCCCATTCGGGATGCATGTATCCGATGCCCTTCATCTGGAAGCAGAGCAAGGGCTCGAGCTCGATCTCGCTGCGCTCGCCGGACTTCATGTCGAGCGCGATCCGCACCTTCGCGGCTCGGCGGGTACCGGGCAGGTAGTCGATCCAGTGCTCCACACCGGTCGCGCGCTGGATGCCCGGGTCTTCGGCGCCGGGGATCTCGTCCGGTGAGTCGTACACGGGAACGATGGCGCCGTCGCCGTGCCAGCGGTGCGCCTCCCCGTCCTCGAAGACGCCGAAGTGGGTGCAGCGGTCCTTCCACTGCAGGGGTGCCCACAGGAAGAAGACCTGGCCCCGCGACTCGACAGGCGGAGCCTTGCCCGGGTCCGGCACGCCCACGGGTCGGATCCCCCAGGAGCGGTCCTTGGTCCCGTAGACGCGCTGCCGCTCGATGGCGAGACTGCGACCCGCCACGCGGATCTCGCCCTCCCAGGAGCCGAACTGTGCGAAGCGCGTGACGTCCATGCCCAGACTGGGGCCGTTCCTGTGCGTCTGCCGCCCCTCCTCGACGGCGGCCGTCCGGGCCGAGAAGAGGAGCTCCCCCGCGATGCCGGTCTCGTTGTCGTCGAGTCGCACGCGGATCCGGCGCATGGGCTCGACGACCTCGATCTCGAAGGGTCCCACGCGGGTCTCCGAAGGATCGCGCGGCGCGCGTCGCGAGCCGTGGAAGGCGTGCTGGACTCCGTCGCAGACCACGCTGAAGCCGCAGTCCAGGATGCCGAGGTTGGGGTACAGGCCGCAGGCCACGCCGAAGTAGAGGGAGCCGTCGTCCGTGTAGCCGTTGAGCCAGTAGCGGTCGTAGACGTTGCGGTCGCTGCTGGCCGGGTGGGCGATCGGCTCGACGGTCTGGTGGATGGGGTAGTCGTCGAACTTCGAGAGCATCTCGTCTCCCGTCCGGGTTCGGGGAGCGCCAGCGTAGCGGCTCGCGCGGCCTCGTGAAGCCTGCGATCAT
This sequence comes from Myxococcota bacterium, assembly GCA_028284295.1. GTDB lineage: Bacteria > Myxococcota_A > UBA9160 > UBA9160 > UBA4427 > JAJDAN01. The sequence continues at coordinate 9,521 of JANQSB010000016.1, forward strand.
CGCGAGCAGCATCGGGAGCCCCGCATGGCCGTCGAACACCTCTCCGCCTCTGCATCCCCCGAGAAGATCGCCGAGATCCTCGACCGGGACGCCTGCTGTGTGATCGACTCGGTCGCCCCAGCGGAGCAGATGGACCGCGTTCGCGACGAGCTCCATCCCTGGTTCGAGAAGGTGCCGATGGGTCGGGACGAGTTCAGCGGGCGCGCGACCCAGCGCGTCGGGGGGCTCATCGCGCGCTCGCAGACCGCGCGAGAGCTGGTCGAGCATCCGGTCGTGCTCGGCGCCGTCGGGAAGGCCCTCGCACACGCGACGAACTTCCAGCTGCACCTCACCCAGACCATCGCTATTGGACCCGGCGAGCCCGCGCAGTCGGTGCATCGAGACCAGTGGGCCTTCGACTTCTTCCCGTTTCCGCAGAGCTACCCGGTGCAGTGCAACACCCTCTGGGCGATGACCGACTTCCGCGAGGAGAACGGTGCGACGCGCGTGATTCCGGGCAGTCACCGCCTGGAGGACCGCCTGCAGTTCAAGGAGGAGGACACGGAGCCCGCGGAGATGAGCAAGGGCTCGGTGCTCCTCTACACCGGGGGGCTCTACCACGGGGGCGGCGCCAACCGCAGCACCGAGACGCGTGTCGGCATCAACATCACCTACGCGGTGGCCTGGCTCCGGCAGGAGGAGAACCAGTATCTGTCGGTGCCCCGCGAGATCGCGAAGGAGCTTCCGGAGTCACTGCTGCGCCTGATGGGCTACGCCCAGGGCGCCTACGCGCTCGGCTACATCGACGACACGCGCGACCCCATCGAGGCCGTGCGTCCGGAGCTCTCGCGCACCCGGGACGGCTTCGGCGAGGTCGGCGACCTCGACGAGGTGCGCGATCGCCTGCGTCGCGAGGGCAGCGACTTCGAGGTGGACTGAGGCGCCGCCCTCAGTCGAAGCGCAGCGCGGAGGGGCTCGCGGGGTCGTGCTCGAGCAGCTCGATGACGTTGCCGAAGGGATCGCGTCCGTAGACCCATCGCGCCGGACTCTCGCCCATGGGCTCGGTGTTGAAGACGACGCCCGCGTCCTTCAGGAAGGCGTAGTCCTTTTCGTAGTCGTCGGCGGCCAGGCAGATGTGGGTGATGCCGTGGGTATTCACCGGTCGCTTCGGGTCTCCCGTCGGTGTGTCCGGCGCGCTGAACTCGAACAGCTCGATGGCGGAGTTTCCCCGCTTCACGATCGCGACCTTGCAGCCGGCATCGGGGACGCCGAAGGCGTCGTTGAGCGGGGCGATCCCGGACGGGATCTCGGCATTCATGACCGGCTCGAAGCCGAGCTTGCCGCAGTAGAAGTCGAGGGCCGCGTCGAGACTGGGAACCGAGAGCGCGGGATGGTGGACGCCGAGAATCATGGGTCTCCTCCGGATCGTGGGCTCCGCATTCTAACCCGGACCGCAGCCGATTCAGAGGCGGAGTCGGATGCCGTGGCCGTGGCGCGCGGCGGTGGTGGCCAGGAACTGCAGCCGGGACAGGGTCTGCTGGTACTCGCGGTTGTCGATCTGGATGCGGTACTCGACCCGCACGGGCGCCTCGTCGAGGCAGGCCAGGAAGTCATAGCGGGCCCCGTAGGTCTGGCGGTCCGCCTCGTAGAAGATGCGGGCCACGCGTTCGGCAGCCGCCGGCGCCACCAGAGCGTCGAGGCCATTCCCCACGCTTCCTTCCACCGACTCGATGGCGCCGAGCTCCCGGGCCACCCCGTGGTTCAGGAGAGCGCAGTGCGAGTTGGGGGAGATCCAGACCTCGGTGTCCGCGGTCCACTCGCCGTTGCTCGCCACGACCACGGGCCCCGCCTCGCCGTGGGGAAAGCGGGGCTGGGCTTCGGCCCGCTCCCCGTGGTCGTAGTAGACGATCCGCGCTCCGCTCACGCCCCACGCTGGGCGAGCGACTGCATCGGCTCGCGGTCCCGGACGCGTTCGTGGAGTGCGGGCCAGTCCTCCCACTCGGTTCCGAGCAACCGGTCCATGAAGCTGCTGCCGAAGCTGTAGTGGTTGACGAAGCGCGCGTGATGGAGCGCGTGGTAGGTGATCGGGTGGATCATCCACGTCAGGCCGCGCCGGTTCATGGCCTTGGGGAAGAAGTCGGCGTTGACGTGGCCGACGATGTTGCCCGAGTAGTTGTAGAGGAAGTAGAAGGCCCAGCCCGTCAGGCTGACCTCGGAGAAGGTCGAGAGCAGGATCGGCGCCAGCCCGAAGCCGACTGCCCATCCGAGGGCCTCGACACTGCTCGTCGATACGCCGGTGAAGGCCGTCGTCACGCGGGACTCGTGGTGCCAGCGGTGGAAGCGGTAGAGGGGGCGCGTGTGGAGCGCGCGATGCAGGCACCAGTAGTAGATCTCGAAGGTGACCCAGCAGGCGCCGAAGGTCGCCCACGAGAGCCATGCAGACGGGTCCGGAGAGACGCGCACGGCACCGGAGGCGAGAAGCGCCGCGATGAAGCAACCCACCACCGCGTCGAAGCGGAGGTTCGCGAGGATCTCCCAGCGCAGCTGGCCGGGGCGCAGGTCGACGGCCCACACCCGGTAGTGGCGGAAGCCGCGCTCGGCGACGACGCCCACCACCGACCAGACCGCGTTCAGCGCGATCAGCGCCGCGGTGATCGCCAGGGCCAGCACCGGGAAGGAGGCCTGGGAGACGAAGTCCACCATCGCCTTCCGAGCCTACCGGAGCCCCGACTCGCGACGCACCGCCGCGAACGGCAGCCGGTCGTTGCAGCCGCCGCTCGCGTCGGCCCAACGCGCGGCCCCGGGGGCTCACGCTGGAGGGGGCTCTCCCGGTCGGAAGAGCCGACCCGACGGGGTCGGCTCCCGTACGAGGCGAGCCCGCCCGGCTCGTCCCGTCAGCTCTTGCGGATCGTCGTGAAGATCGTCGACTCGCCCCGCTCGATGAGCAGGACCGCGCGGTCGGCGCCCTTCAGTCGCTCCCGCAGCTCCTTCGCGTTCTCGATCGGATCGCTTCCCAGCTCGAGGATCACGTCGCCGGGTCGCAGTCCCGCCTCGTCGGCTGGGCTCACCGGCCGCACCGAGGTGACGACGACGCCGTCGGCCTGCTCGAGTCCGAAGCGCTGGAGCACCGCCGGGGTCGGGTCCTGCACCTCGAGCCCCAGCTCGTCGAGCCCCTCGGGCTCCGCGGCCTTCGCGATGCGGTCGGGCTCGTCGAGCAGTCCCACCTTCACCTTGACGGTCTTCTCCTTGCCGTCGCGCAGCAGCAGGACCTTCACCTTCTTGCCGATCGGCGTGGTCGAGACGATGCCGGGCAGCTCCTTCATCTCTCCCACCGCCTCGCCGTCGAAGCTCAGGATGACGTCGCCGCGCTCGATGCCGGCCTCGTCGGCCGGGCTCCCGGGCATCACCTGCGAGACCAGGGCGCCTTCGCGGTTCGGCAGGTCGAAGGCCTCGCGCAGGTCGTCGTCGATCTGCTGGATGCCCACACCCAGCCAGCCGCGCTCCACGTGACCCTTGTCGCGCAGCTGCGTGAGGATCGACTTCGCGAGATTCACGGGGACCGCGAAGCCGATCGTGTTGGCGGCGGGATTGATGGCGGTGTTGATGCCGATCACCTCGCCGCGGACGTTCATGAGCGGCCCCCCGGAGTTGCCGGGATTGATGGCGGCATCGGTCTGGATGAAGTCGTCGTAGGGGCCCTGGCCGATCTGTCGGCCCTTGGCGGAGACGATGCCCACGGTCACCGTGTGGGCCAGACCGAAGGGGTTTCCGATCGCGAAGACCCAGTCCCCCGGGAGGATCTCGTCCGAGTCCCCGAGCACCAGCGGCTCGAGACCGTCCACGCCTTCGACGCGGATCAGCGCGACGTCGGTCTTGGGGTCCTTCCCCACGACCTCGGCCTCGGCGGTGTCACCGTTCTGGAAGCGGACCTCGATCTTGTCGACTCCGTCGATCACGTGGTTGTTCGTGAGGATGTAGCCGTCGGCCGAGATGACGAATCCCGTGCCCATGCTGGGCACCCGGCGCTCGCGCGGTCCCGTCGGCGGGTGTCCGGGCATGCCCGGCATGCCGCGGAAGATGTCCGGGAAGGGCATCTGCGGCTGGGTCACCGTCTTCGACGTGTGCACGTTGACGACGCTGTTCGCGGCATCCCGGGCAAGCTCGGCGAAGCGCGAGTGGACGCCCTCGCGCGAGATCAGCGGGTCGGGCTCCTGCCAGAAGCGTTCGCCCGTCCCGTGGACGCCGTCCTGCTCCCTGGCAAAGGCGCCGGGTGCGAGCGAGGCGGCCAGCAGGCCGAATGCAGTCAGGAAGGTGAAGAGCGCCGCGAGGCGGGATCGGGTCTTCATGGTTCTCTCCTCTCGAGCGGGACCGCCAGCAGATAGCCACTGCCGTCGGGATGACAAGCTCAGACGCCAGACGCGGCGAAGGGGTTCGACCGCTTCGATCTGCCCCACGGGGCCTGGGCGGCCAGCGGGGTGGCCGACCTGCGCGTATGGTGCACCCGGCTCGGGCGGGCCGAACCCGTGTGCGCGGCCTGTACAATCGAGCGTCCGTCTCGCGGGGTCGCGAGCGGGTCGGGATCCTCCGCCAGAACGGAACCGAACGGAGAACTCCATGGGAGAGCTACTGGTCGAGCGCGACGAGCACGTCGCCGTCGTCACCCTGAACCGCCCGGAGCGCCTGAACGCCATCACCGGCCCGATGCTCGACGCCTTCTCGCAGGCCCTGATCGAGCTGGACGACGACCCGGCGGTGCGTTGCATCGTGATCACGGGTGCCGGACGTGGCTTCTGCGCCGGGCTCGACCTGCAGGACCAGGCGTCGGGCCAGGGCCTGGGCTCGGGAAGCGGCATCGGTGCGACCACCCAGCGCTTCAACCTGCGCGACGCGCCACCCACGGTGCTCCACAACCTGGACACGCCGACGATCTGCGCCCTCAACGGCGGCGCCGCAGGCTACGGCATGGACCTCGCCCTGGGATGCGACATCCGCCTGGCGTCGGAGAAGGGAAAGCTCTCGGCGGCCTTCACGAAGCGGGGTGTGCTGCCCGAGAGCGGTGGCACCTGGCTGCTGCCGCGCATCGTCGGCTGGTCGAAGGCGGCGGAGATCATGTTCACGGGCCGGACCCTCGAAGCCCCGCAGCTGCTCGAGGAGGGGCTGGTGAGCCAGGTGGTTCCGGCCGACGAGCTCATGCCCGCGGCGCGGGCTCTCGCCGCGGAGATCGCCGCCAACGCGCCTCTGGCCGTTCAAGCCACCAAGCGCATGATGCGCATGGGACAGAACGAGACCTTCGAGGCGAACGTGCACCACGTCTTCCTGCAGCTGCTGCCCCTCTTTCGCAGCAAGGACTTCAAGGAGGGCGTGACCGCCTTCCTCGAGAAGCGCGAGCCCGACTTCGAGGGTCGCTAGCGGATCGGGCCGCGAGGCCCGGCGACCGCTCGGAACTCCCTCGAAGCGCTCAGCTCGAGGGCGGCAGCCATCCCGCGTAGGCGGGGTGGTCGTCGCCGATGGGCAGCGTCACCGGCTCGCCGCTCCGGGACGAGTGGTAGACGGCCGTCAGCAGCTCGAGCGAGCGTCGCGCGTCGGCCAGGGTGACCGGCAGCGGTCCACCGGAGGCCAGAGCTTCGTGGAAGCGCTGGAACTGACCCGCGTACAGCTGGTGGCCCGCTTCGAAGTCTTCCAGTGCCTCGTCGATCCGGGCTTGCGCGCCGTCGTCGGTGGCCGTGAAGGTCCAGGGGTCGAAGGAGGGTGTGTAGGGGGCGAGCGAGCTCTCGGCCGTCAGCTTCTCGAAGCAGAAGCGAAGACGCGAGATCTCCGGCCGTGAGCCGAGGGTCGCCGACAGGGTCGCGAGCGATCCGTTCCCCATCTCGACCGACACCGCCGCGCAGTCCTCCGTCTCGATCGGGTTGACGCGGGTCGCGGTCCGCGCGAAGAGCTGCTTGACCGGGCCCATGACGCTGCAGAGGATGTCGTGCGCGTGGATCGCATGGGTCGTCATCACGCCGCCGAGCTCGGTCTTCCACTTCCCCCGCCAATCGACCGCGTAGTAGTCGTCGCCTCGCTGCCAGGCGGTCTCGATGGTCGACAGGTAGGGACGCCCTGCCAGGTCCTGCGCGATCAGGTGCTGGAGCTTCAGCAGCCCCGTTCCGAAGCGGTACTGGAAGATGGGCATCAGCCGACCGGCGGCGCGCGACTCGATGGCAGCGAGCTCGTCGCAGATCGCCAGGCTCGGGACGAGCGGCTTCTCGCAGATCACGTGGAGCCCGGCCTCCAGTCCCTTCACGCACATCTCGAAGTGGAGGTGGGGAGGCGTACAGATGTCGAGGAGATCCGGGCGATCGTCTCCCGCGAGCAGCGAGTCGAAGTCGGCCGTGAAGTGCGGGATCTCGAGCTTCTCGGATACGAGCTTCGCCAGGTTCTCGTTGACGTCGCAGACGCTGACGAGCTCGAAGCGCTCGGTGAGCTCGCGCCACGCCGCACAGTGCTGCAGTCCGACGCCCAGGCCGACGACCGCCACCCGGAGCTTCTGCTTCGCGGATCCGGCCATGCGCTACTCCGTCGCTGCCCGGCTCGCCGGATTCGCGGCGGGAAGTCTCTCGGCCCGGGCCTGGGCGGTGAGGGCCAGCTCGCAGGCCCGGAAGCAGTGCTCCTGGCTCATGGCGGTCTCGCTGCGGTCGCGCACGTCGTCGAGAAGCTGTCGCCCGTAGGGAAGCTCGACCTGGCTGCAGTCGACGTAGCGGGTCTCGTCTCCGTCGACGAGGAAGAGGTGATCTCCCTCGGGCCGACCCGCGAGGTCCACGTTCTTGCGGATCTCGATGAAGCCCTCGGTGCCGAGCAGGGTCAGTCGACCGTCGCCCCAGCTCGAGAGTCCGTCCGGCGTGAACCAATCGACGCGCACGTAGCCACTGCAGCCCTCCCCTTCGAGCAGCACCTCACCGAAGTCCTCGAGCTCGGGCCATTGGGGGTGCGCATGGTTGGCGATGCGGGAGGCCACCACACGGGCGTCGGTCGTACCCGTGAAGTGCAGGAACTGATCCATCTGGTGGGAGGCGATGTCGCAGAGGATGCCGCCGTAGCGCGCCCGCTCGAAGTACCAGGGCGGGCGCGTGGGGGCGTTGATGCGATGGGGGCCGAGGCCGACGGTCTGGATCACGCGACCGATGGCCCCCTCGGCGACGAGCTGGCTGGCCCGCACGGTCGCGCGGTTCTCGAAGCGCTCGCTGAAGCAGACCGAGTAGATGCGGCCGGTCTCGCGTTGCACCTTGCGCACCTCTTCGAGCTGATCGAAGTCCGTGACGCCGGGCTTGTCGGTCATGAAGTCCTTGCCGTGCTGCATGACGCGGACGCCGATCCCCGCCCGGTCGGCGTTGACCGCTGCGCAGAGCACCAGGGAGACGGTGGGGTCGTCGAGAATCTCCTGGGGGTCCGCGACGGGTCGCGCCTCGGGATGGGCCTTCGCGAAGATCTCGGCCAGTCCTCCGCTCCCGGGATGGA
>JANQSB010000018.1 GCA_028284295.1 Myxococcota bacterium
GTAGACCCGCAGGCCGGTGCCTTCCTCTTCGAGCTGCACGCACTCGCTCAGCCGATCGACGGCCCCCTTGCCCGAGCAGTAGGCCGCCCAGCCGGCGTAGCCCCTCCAGGCCGCTCCCGAAGAGATGTTGATCAGGACTCCTTCCCCGCCGCGACGGCGCAGGTGGTGCACGTAGGCGCGCGTCCCCAGAAAGAGCCCGATGAGGTTGATCTCCAGATGACCCCGGAACTCGTCGAGGCTGAGGTCGCGCAGGGGCTTGATGGGATCCAGCACGCCGGCATTGTTGATCCACAGGTCGATGGCGCCGAAGCGCTCCTCCACGGCCGCCGCGAAGGCCTCGACGGCCTCCTCGTCGCGCACGTCGACGCGAGCGGCGAGCACGTCCTCGCCATTCTCCAGCACCGGTGCGCCCCGCGAGCAGAGACCGAGCCGCATCCCGCGCGCCGCGAAGTCCTCGGCGAGCGCGGCGCCGATCCCGCGGCTGGCGCCCGTGATGACGACGACCTTGCCCGTGAGGTCCGGCATCATGCCGACGCGGTCCCCTCGGCGTCGCGTTCCCCGGAAGCGAAGCGCGCCAGATCGGATCCGGCGGGGTTCTGGAAGACGCGCAGTCCGAACTCGTGCACGATCGCCAGCAGGTGGTCGAAGAGATCGGCCTGGATCCCCTCGTAGGTGTTCCAGTTGGTGTCGTTGGTGAAGCAGTAGATCTCGATCGGCAACCCTTCCGGCCCGGGCTGCAGCTGTCGGACCAGCAGGGTCATGCCCTCGTGGATCTTCGGATGTGCGCGGAGATAGGCCTGGATGTAGGCACGCAGGGTGCCGAGGTTCGTCAGCCTGCGGATGTCCGCACTGATCCGGGCGTTGCGACCCGGCTCCGCGTTGTAGGCCTCGATCTCGCGGGTCTTGCTGCCGATGTAGTCGCGCAGGAGCGCCCAGCTCCCGAAGCGCTCCACCTCTTCGGGCGTCAGGAATCGCACCGTCGACAGGTCGACGAACAGGGAACGCTTGATCCGCCGCCCGCCGGACGCCGACATGCCCCGCCAGTTCTTGAAGGAGTCCGCGATCAGCGCGTGGGTGGGCACCGTGGTGATGGTCTTGTCCCAGTTCTGGACCTTCACAGTGTGCAGCGCCACGTCGATCACGTCGCCGTCGGCGCCGTACTTCGGCATCTCGATCCAGTCGCCCACGTGGACCATGTCGTTGTTGGTGAGCTGGATGCTCGCCACCAGGGACAGGATGGTGTCCTTGAAGATCAGCAGCAGCACGGCGGACATGGCGCCGATGCCGCTGACGAAGATCCACGGCGACTTGTCGAGCAGGATCGAGACGATCGAGAGAGCTGCCAGGACATAGAGCAGGATCTTGAGGACCTGCAGGTAGCCCTTGATCGGCCGGTGCCGATTCTCGGCGCTCATCGAGTAGATGTCGTTCGCGGCGCTCAGGAAGGCACCCACCGAGAGCGCGGCCACGACGACCATGACCGCCACCGAGACGCGCTTGACGAGCAGCTCGAGGGTCGGGTCGAGACCGCCGACGAACTCGACGCCGTAGAAGGCGACGAGCGCCGGGGCGAAGTGCGCCAGACGCAGGAAGACCTCGTTGCGGACCAGCGCATCGTCCCAGTGGGTCTCGGTGCGCCGGACCACACGCCGGATCACGGCCACGATCCAGATCCGGGCGAAGCCGTAGGCCAGCAGGGCGGCGGCAATCAGGAGGGCGAAGCGGCTGAGCTGCTCGAACCAGGGCGCGGCCCAGAGCTCGTTCAGGATCTCCATGGCGGCCTAGGATAACCGAGTCCGAAACGGTCGAAGGCGCGATGCGGGTCCTGCCGTCGCCGGCCTGCGGCGGAGGCAAGCGCGCACCGGCGTCGTCTGTAAGATCCAGCCATGCCCACCCGGCTGTCGCAACGCGCGGAGAGGCTCGTCCCCCTCGCGCTGGTACTGCTCTTCGCGGGCGGGTGGCTGGCGTGGACGGGGTACTGGCTCGACGACGCCTTCATCTTCTTCCGCTACGCGCGGAACCTGGCGGAAGGCCACGGGCCCGTCTTCAACCCGGGGGAGGCGGTCGAGGGCTACACGAGCTTCCTCTGGGTCCTCCTCTGTGCGATTCCCTTCGCGCTGCTGCCCGAACGCCTCGCCCCCCTCGCCATCGACGGGGCCGGTGCCGCCCTCGGCGCCTTCGTGCTGCTGCGGGCCTACCGCTTCCCGGGTCCGGCGGGCGAGACGCGGCGGCGCCCGCTGCTGCTGCTGCTGGCCGTGCATCCGGTCTTCGTCGTGAACTGCAGCGACGGCATGGAGACACCGCTCTTCATGGCCCTCTTCATGGAGTGCCTGCGCGCGACCCGCCGCCCTCCCTCGCTGCAGGCAGGGGCGATCACCGGCGCTCTGACGGCCGCTTGCGCCCTCACGCGACCGGAAGCACTGCCCCTGCTGGCCGTCCTGCCCGGACTGCAGGGGCTCCGCAGAGAGCCCGTCGGACGCTTCGCAGTGGGCTTCGCGGCCGCCGGGCTGGGACCGGTGCTGCTGCACCAGCTCTGGCGCCTGGGCTACTACGGCGCGGCCCTCCCGAACACCTTCTACGCCAAGGCGGCGGGACCCCTGGGCCCGCGCCTCCACACGGGGCTTGAGGACGTCGCCTCGTTCGCGGCGGGCGCGGGGGAGGTCCCGGACCTGTCCCTGTGGCTGGCCGGGGCCCTCGCCCTGGCGGCGACGGTGCGGGGCGCATCCGCGGCGAGGGGCGGGGGTGCCGACGGCCCGGCGCGCCGTCACTGGTGGGCACTGCTGTGGATGGCGGTCGGATTCCGGGTGGCCTTCGATCTGTGGTCGGGCAGCGAGTACATGGGGAGCTTCCGCTTCCTGGCCCCGGCGCTGCCTCCTCTCTTCGTGATGGCCGACGAGGGGGCGCGCGGACTTCCGCTGCCCGGGCGCCGGGGGGTCGCCGCGCTAGCGCTGGTGGCCGGCCTCGCGGGTGTCCTGGGCAGCCACTCGCTGCTGCGGGCGCGAGAGCCCTACCGCGAGGGCCTCGAGGCGGCCCACGTCGCCCTCGGGCGTTGGCTCGCGGAGGAGAAGGCGGGCGACACCTGGATGGCCATCGGCGACGCCGGTGCGGTCCCGTTCTTCAGTCGCCTGCCGACCATCGACCTGTGGGGACTGGCCGACGCCCACATCGCCCGCCGACCCGGTCGCTACGGCGATCGGCCGGGCGTCGCCGACTACGTGCTCGGACGCGAGCCGGGCCTGATCGTGTTGTGGAACCTGCGACCCATCCGCGGGCGAAGCGCCGAGGCCGAGAGGCTGCGGGTGCTCGGCGCCTGGCCCTTCGACCGCGAGATCGCCGAGCACCCGGACTTCGCGCGCCGCTATCGCTTCGTCCGCGAGTTCCGCTTCCGCGAGGCCGGACCGCCCGATGGGCACGGCTACTACCTCGACGTGTTCGAGCGCTTGCCCGGGACCGACCGCTCCGGATCGTGACAGCGCGGTGGCAGCAGGCGGCTGCTCGCGGCAGGGACTGCCGAATGCGGCTGCCCTATCTTGGGATGCCATGCCCTCCCCCAAGCCCGCCGAGCTCGACCACATCCACATCAAGGGTGCTCGCGAGCACAACCTCAAGTCGGTCGACGTCAAGATCCCCAAGAAGAAGCTGGTGGTGATGACGGGTGTCTCGGGCTCGGGCAAGTCGTCCCTCGCCTTCGACACCCTCTACGCCGAGGGACAGCGACGCTACGTCGAGTCGCTCTCCGCCTACGCCCGGCAGTTCCTGGGGCAGATGGACAAGCCGCGCTACGACACGATCCGCGGCCTTTCCCCCACCATCTCGATCGAGCAGAAGACGACGGGCTCGAACCCGCGCTCCACCGTCGGGACCATCACGGAGATCGCCGACTACCTGCGCGTCCTGTGGGCCCGCATCGGCATCCAGCACTGCCACCAGTGCGGCCGCCGGGTCCAGAGCCAGACCGCTCAGCAGATCGCCACCGAGCTCTGCGGGAAGCCCGAAGGCACGCGCCTGATCCTGCTCGCCTCGCTGCTCGTCAACCGGAAGGGCGAGCACCGCGAGCTGATCTCCGACGCGCGCCGCAGCGGCTACACGCGGCTGCGGGTCGACGGCGAGATCATCGAGAGCGAGGAGATCGAGGCCCTCGACAAGCGGCGCAAGCACACCGTCGAGGCCGTGATCGACCGGGTGATCGTCAAGAAGGGCAGCAGCTCGCGGGTGACGGACTCGGTCGAGACGGCGCTGCGGGTGGGCGGCGGCAGCCTGATCGTGGTGGAGATCCCGAAGGGGGACGGCCGCGAGAGCGAGCAGACCTACTCCGAGAAGGCCGCCTGTACCCACTGCGGCATCTCGTTTCCCGAGCTGACCCCGCAGGCCTTCTCGTTCAACAGCCCCCAGGGCATGTGCGCGGACTGCAACGGTCTGGGCCAGAACTTCGCCATCGACCCCGAGCTGGTAGTTCCCGACGAGTCGCTCAGTCTCGACGAAGGCGCCGTGAAGCCCTGGGGTGGCGACATCGCCAAGCAGGACAACTGGGGGCACGGCTTCCGCGCGCAGATCCTGCGCCAGATGAAGATCGACATCCAGAAGCCCTTCGAAAAGCTGACCCGGGCCCAGCGGAACATGTTGATGCAGGGCGCGGGCGACAAGCGCTTCAAGGTCACGTGGAAGGGCAAGTCCGGCACCGGCAGCATGCACGTGCGCTGGGAAGGCGCGCTGCCGCGGCTGATGCGCCGCTTCAAGGAGACGTCGAGCGAACGCGCCAAGCGCTGGTACGGCCAGTTCCTCGCCAACACGGCCTGCATCCGCTGCGGGGGCTCGCGCATGCGCAGCGAGAGCGCGGCGGTACGGGTGGGGGACCAGACCCTGGTCGAGGTGTCGAAGCTCACGGTCTCCGGGGCCAGTGACTTCTTCGGGACCCTCGAGCTGAGTGGCGCCCACAAGCAGATCGCGAGCGAGGTCCTGAAGGAGGTGCGATCGCGCCTCGAGTTCCTGCGCGCGGTCGGCCTCGGCTACCTGTCGCTGGACCGCGCCGGGCCGACGCTCTCCGGCGGCGAGTCCCAGCGGATCCGCCTGGCGAGTCAGGTGGGCTCCGACCTGACCGGCGTCATCTACATCCTGGACGAGCCCTCGATCGGACTGCATCAGCGAGACAACCGACGTCTGCTCGACACGCTGGTGCGGATGCGCGACATCGGCAACACCATCGTCGTGGTCGAGCACGACGAGGAGACCGTCCGCGAGGCCGACTGGGTGATCGACTTCGGGCCGGGAGCCGGCGTCAAGGGCGGCTCGATCGTCCACCAGGGGACCCCCCGGAGCCTCGAGAAGAACGCGAAGTCGATCACCGGTGCGTACCTCTCGGGCCGGCGGGAGGTCGAGCTCCCGGCCCAGAGACGCCCGGCCACCGGCAGCGTCAAGATCGTCGGGGCCCGCGAGAACAACCTGGCGGACGTGGACGTCGAGTTCCCACTCGGCGTGCTGACGGCAGTCACCGGCGTCTCGGGTGCCGGCAAGTCCACCCTCGTCAACGAGATCCTGTACCCGGCCCTGTCGCGCAAGCTCCACAACTCGACGCGCCGGGTGGGCCGGCACCGGGCCGTGCACGGGCTCGAGCAGCTCGACAAGGTGATCGACATCGACCAGCGGCCGATCGGCCGCACGCCGCGCAGCAATCCGGCGACCTACATCAAGGTCTTCGACGAGATCCGCAGCTTCTTCGCCGGCCTGCCGGAGGCCCGGGTCAACGGCTACAAGCCGGGCCGCTTCTCCTTCAACGTGAAGGGCGGACGCTGCGAGGCCTGCGAGGGGGACGGGGTCCGGAAGATCGAGATGCACTTCCTGGCCGACGTCTACGTGCAGTGCGAGGAGTGCCAGGGCAAGCGCTTCAACGACGCCACCCTGCGCGTGAACTACCGCGGGAACTCGATCGCCGACGTCCTCGACCTGACGGTCCGCGAGGCGCTCGAGCTCTTCGAGGCGCACCCCAAGGTGGCGGGCCCCCTGCGACTGCTCGAGGAGGTCGGCCTCGACTACCTCCACCTCGGTCAGCCCTCGCCGACCCTCTCCGGCGGCGAGGCCCAGCGCATCAAGCTCGCCCGCGAGCTCTCGAAGCGAGCCACCGGCCGCACCCTCTACATCCTCGACGAGCCCACGACGGGGCTGCACTTCGACGACGTACGAAAGCTGCTCGGCGTGCTGCAGAAGCTCGTCGACACGGGGAACACCGTGGTCGTCATCGAGCACAACCTCGACGTCATCAAGACCGCCGACTGGATCGTGGATCTGGGTCCGGACGGGGGGCCCAAGGGAGGCGACATCATCGCCCAGGGCACGCCGGAGCAGGTCGCGAAGACGAAGGGCAGCTACACGGGCCGCTACCTGAAGCCCCTCCTCGAGAGCCGGCGCGCTCCCGGGAAGCCCACGAAGCTCACCGCTGGCTCGAAGGCGAAGCCTGGCTCGAAGGTCGCGGGGGGGAAGCGGGCGAAGAAGGCAGCGCGAGCGAGGGGTCGAACCAGCTGAGGATCCGATCGTTCTCCTCCCGCGCGTAGGTGTGGGAGAGATCGTCGAGCTCCCGGTACACCAGCTCGGCGCCGGCCTTCTCGAGCTCGTCCCGCGCGACCCGTGCCAGGTCGACGGGGAACATCCAGTCGAGTGCACCGTGCACCAGGTAGATGCGGCGGCCGCGAGCCCGCTCGAGGTTTCCGTTCGCGTAGTTCATCGGGTGCAGCACACCGGAGAGCGGCGCGAAGGCCGTGAAGGGCATCTGCTCCTGCAGGCCGCAAAGGAGTGCATAGGTGGCGCCATCGGAGAGGCCCGTCAGGAGCACGCGCTCCGGGTCGACCCGGTAGCGCTCGCCGACGGCTTCCACCATCGCGCGCAGCGCCCCGGCGTCCACGTCGGGGCCGGTCATCGACCAGGTCGGACCGAGCGAGGTGGGGGCCAGCAACAGGAAGCGCCGACCCCGGGCTTCGCGCAGCCAGGTCCAGACGAAGTCACCGCCGTGTCCGCTGCCCCCGTGCAGCGCCACCACGAGCGGCCAGGCCTCCGAGCCGTCGTAGCTGCCCGGGACGAAGAGGGAGAAGCCTCCGCGCCCGTCGCTGCGGGCCTTGCCGCGCAGGAGCCCGACGGCGATGCCGTCGGGCGGATCCGGATCGAGCGCCGCCAGGTCCCCGCGGAAGGGCTCCTCGACGAAGTATCGGCTGACGGGAGGGAGGGCCAGCCGGAGTCCGAACAGCGCCTCCTGCGCGCGACAGGCGGCTCGCATCGCCGCGAGCACGCGCTGGATGCCCGCGCCCCCGGGAGACCCGTTCCCGTCCGCAGCGAAGAGGCGCAAGGAGAGCAGCACGGGCTCGACGGCCGCCAGCAGCTCCTGCTGCAGATCGGCGAGGGCGGACGGCGGATCGACCGCTCCGAACGAATCCCGTGCAGCTTCGAGCGCCGGAATGGACGGCCGCAACGCGGCTGTCAACTCCGCCAGCCGGGGCGGGTGCAGGCGGCGCTGCAGCCACTCGAGCCCTTCCAGGCTCCGCAGCAGGACGGGGCCCAGCGCGCCCAGCTCGCGGAAGAAGCGCTCCTCCATCGCGTCGCTCATGACGGGCCCAGGGTAGCCGCTATGCTCCCGCCCCGTTCGAGGCGACGCCACCCGTAGAGCACGCGAAGCCCCGGACCACTTCCCCTCGTTCGGACTCGTTCGGACTCATTCGGAAAGGAAGACCATGACTTCCCCGCGGCGCTCCGCGCACGCCACCGCTCCGCACCTGCTCGGGGTCGCACTCCTCGCCGCAACGACCTGGGCTCTCCCCGCGACCGCAGAGGTCAAGGTCGAAACGGATACCGAGAAGGCGATCTACCTGATCGGTGTGGACTTCGCGGCGCGCTTGCAGCCCCTGTATCTCACCGACGACGAGATCGACATCATCGCGCGCGGCATGCGGGACGCACGCGCCGGCAAGGCCATCCAGCTGGACCCCGCGGAGTACGGGCCGAAGCTCACGACCCTGCAGGAAGAGCGCGCCAAGCTCGCCCTGGCCGAGGAAGCGCCCAAGGCCGCCGCCTACATCGAAGAGCAGAAGAAGCAGCCGGGCGCCAAGCAGACCGAGTCGGGGCTCATCTACACCGAGACCCAGGCCGGGACCGGCGCCAGTCCCGCCGAGGGCAAGAGCGTCACGGTCCACTACACGGGAACCCTGCGCGACGGGCGCGTCTTCGACTCGTCGATCGCGCGCGGAGAGCCGGCCGAGTTCGTGATCGGTCAGGTCATCAAGTGCTGGAACGAGGCGCTGCCCATGATGAAGCAGGGCGGCAAGGCACGGCTGGTGTGCCCCTCGGACATCGCCTACGGAGACGGGGGCGTGCCGGGCGCGATCCCGCCGGGTGCGGTCCTGACCTTCGACGTCGAGCTGATCGCCGTCGCCGAGTAGCGGCGGGCCGCCGACAGGAGCAGGAGCCCGGTCCCCACCAGCAGGGCGGTACCGGGCTCCGGAACGGGCTCGATGCGGGTCGCCTCCTCGGACCGGACGTCCGCGGGCGAGCCCGGGTCGAAGCCGGACGGGAGCGACGGACCCGGGAGCGGGGGCTCCGGAGACGTCGGCAGC
>JANQSB010000023.1 GCA_028284295.1 Myxococcota bacterium
ATCGAACCCGAGCTCCTGGAACGCGCCCGCGACGGCCTGCGAGACCCGGGCATCTCGATCGTCGAGCCGGCCCTGCGCGCCGCCGCCCTCGGCGCACGATCGATGCACGATCCCACCGAGGGCGGTCTGGCCACCGCCCTGCACGAGGTGGCGGACGCCTCCGGCGTCGCGATCCACGACATCGACCCCGATGCGGTGCTGTGGTTCGAACCGGGCGTCGCGCTGTGCAGACGGGTCGGGGCCGATCCATGGGGAACCCTCGCCTCCGGGGCGCTGCTGGCGGGCTTCGCCGAGGCCGACGCTCGCGCTGCGTCGGATGCCCTGCGCGCGGACGGCTACGCGGTCGCCCAGCTGGGACGGGCCGTCGCAGGCTCGGGCGTGAAGCTCCGCAACGGCGAAGAGCTGCCGCGCTTCGCGCGGGACGAGCTCTCACGCATCCTCTAGCCCCCTGCGGCCGCGGCGACGGGAGCCCGGCGCAGCTCGACGAACAGGACCGGATGGTCCGAGAGCGGAACGAGCTCTCCGGAGGGCAGGCGCAGCGGCTCTTCGAAGATCTGCGAGACCGGGGCGGCCGGCCGCCACGACGCGTGGCTTCCGTCGCGAACGAAGAAGTAGTCGATCCGCTCCGGGTGGGTCTCGCGCTCCGCCAGGTCGCGCCAGGCCCGCGCGGTCGGGCTGCCGGGAGACACCGGCTGCGGGGCCGTCATCGCCACATGGTGGCGGGTACCGCGCACGAAGTTGAAGTCGCCGCCGACGACTACCGGCAAGTCCCCCGCCAGCTCCTCGAGCCAGGACCGCAGCTCGGTGATCTGCTCCGCCCGGTAGGAGGAGTTGGGGTCGTGACCGTCGCAGAAGCCCGGCGCCTCGTCCTTGCCGTAGCAGGCGATCAGGTGGACGTCGGCCACCCACAGCGGGTGACCGTCGACCCGCAGGCGGGCCGCGAGCACGCCCTTGCCGGCGATCGCGTCGGCCTCCCAGACCTTCGCCAGCACGCCCTGTGTCCGGAAGCGGTGGAAGCGCACCTCCTCGATGGGAAACGCCGAGAGCAGCACCAGGCCCGCGCCGCCCGGCCGCGAGACCACGTCCACCCGGTGCGGGAAGCGGCGCACCACCCCCGGCGCCTCGAGGAGCGCGCGGCGCGTCGAGTCCTTCCAGGCCTCCTGGATCAGGACGACGTCGAGATCGGGCTCGCCGGCGGCGAGGCGAGCCCCGAACTCGGCGAAGCGCTCGTCGATGTGATCCGCCCAGTCGAAGCCCAGGGCCACGACGCCCCACAGGTTCGCGGTCGCGATCCGCAGGCTGCGCCGCTCGGCGCGCGGCGGTGACGGCCCCAGCGACTCGATCCGGGGGGCAGCCGTCCCGCGTTCGCCACATCCCCCCCCGGCGGCGACGACCGACACGCCGAGCACGAAGAGCGCGACACACGACAGCTTCATGGTCGAGGCGTCAACCCCGGGCGAAGAGGGGATGCAGGTCGCGCTTCACGATCTTGTTCATGGCGTTGCGGGGCATGGTGTCCACGAAGCGGATCCGGTCGGGTGTCTTGTAGCGCGCGAGCTGCCCCCGAACATGCGCGACGAGCGCGTCTTCGTCGCAGTCGGCCCCGGCTTCGAGCTGAACCACGGCCACCACCCGCTCTCCCAGTCGCTCGTCGGGCAGTCCGAAGACCGCCGCGGCCGCCACGGCCTCGTGCTCACCGAGCACGCGCTCCACCTCGGCGGGATAGACGTTGGCGCCGCCGCGCAGGATCAGCTCGTTGCGACGCCCGCGGATGTAGAGGGTGCCGTCGGGCTCGAGGAAGCCCACGTCACCGGTGTGATAGAGCCCGCCGCGCAGGGCCTCGGCGGTGGCTTCCGGCCGGTTCCAGTAGCCGAGCATCGGCGTGTAGACGCCGGCCCACTCCCCCTCCTGCGACGGGCCGACGCAGATCTCGCCCAGCTCTCCCGGCGGCAGCTCGCGGTCCTCCTCGTCCAGGATCCGGATCTCGATCTGCGGCAGCGCCTGGCCGCAGAGGCCCGGCTTCGCGGCGGGGGTCCCGTCGGCGCTGGTGACGGCGGTGGGCGCCTCGGTCATCCCGTAGCCGATGCCCACCTCGCGGCCGAAGCGCTCCCGGTAGAGATCGCGGAACTCCTCCGGGCAGTCGGCCCCTCCGACCATCGGGCTCTCGAGGGTGACCAGGTCCTCGGCGGTGACTCCGGGATGGGTCATCAGGTCGTGGATGATGGTCGGTACCGCAGCGAAGTGACCGATCCGCTCCTCGCGAACCCACTCGGCCAGGCCGAGGGCGTCGATGCGATCCATGGCCACACAGGCGCTGCCCGCCTGGAAGGCGGTGAGCGGCCCCAACACCACCAGGTTCAGGATGGTGAGGGGCAGCACCACACCCTGGCGCATCTCGGGACCGTAGAGACCGCGCGCCGCGGACACGGCCCCCGGCAGGAGCACGTTGTGGTGACTGTGCACGGCACCCTTCGGATGGCCCGTGGTTCCGCTGGTGTAGGCGATGGCCGCGGGGGCGAAGGGATCGACCCGGGAGGCGGCAGGGGGACGCGCGGCGCCGTCGTGTGCTTCGCAGAGCCTCGCCCACTCGTCTCCCGCCGAGCCCGGCTCGACGCGGATCACCCGTGCGAGTCCTGCGAGTCCCTCGCGCTCGGGGGCGATCTCTTCGGCCATGTCGGGCGCGGCCAGGTACAGCTTCGCTCCGCTGTCCGAGAGCAGATAGGCCTTCTCGGGCCCGGCCAGAGGCCGGTTCACGCCCACCCAGATGGCACCGAGGCGCAGGGTCCCGAGAAACGCGACCACGATGTCGACGTCGTTGGGCAGGCAGGCCGCGACGCGGTCCCCCTCGCCGACGCCGAGGCTCGCGAGCGCGGCTGCCGCGCGATTCGCCGCGGCGTCGAGTGCGCCGTAGCTGAAGCGACCGTGCCGCCCCACCAGCGCCTCCCGGTCGGGATCCTCGTCGAGCACCCAGTCGAACACCTCGCACACGCTCTGGGTGCGACCGCTGGGATAGCGGGGCCGCACCGGCGGCGGGACGAGGCCGTGCTCCTCCAGCAGGGTCGTCATGGGCTCGCCCAACTCCGCCCCCTAGCCCAGCGGGACGATCACGTTGTTCGCAAAGCCCTCGAGGTAGGCCCGTTTCGCGTCGAGATCGCTCGTCGGGCCCAGGGCGTAGGTGAAGGGGTAGCTGACGGTCGCCGTCGCCCCCGCGTCTTCGAGCCGCTTGTAGTCGTCTGCGCTCGGCTCCGTCACCAGCGGTACCACCGCCTCGAAGGGCTGGTTCTGTCGCCCGGCGGCCTTCCGGTGCTCGGCGATCTTGCCGAGCATCACGAGCGCCTCGTCCGGCGTCTGGCCGGACCCGAGCCAACCGTCGCCGAGCCGGCCGGCGCGACGCAGGGCCACGTCGCTGACGCCGCCGACCCAGATCGGCACCGGCTCCGATGGCGCGGGCGACATCTGCAACGGCGGGAAGTCGTAGGCCTGCCCGTGGTGCTCGACCATGCCACCCGCCCACAGCTTGCGGCAAACCTCCATGGCCTCGTCGAGTCGACTCCCGCGCCCCCGGAAGGGCACGCCCAGGATGTCGAACTCCTCGTGCATCCAGCCCGCGCCCACCCCGAGTGCCAGGCGGTTCTTCGACAGTACGGCGAGGGTTCCCGTGGCCTTCGCGACCTCGATCGGGTCGTGCAGGGGCAGGATGTAGATCAGGGTCGAGAAGCGCAGGCGCGTCGTCACCGCGGCCATGGCCGAGATCGTCACCCACGGCTGCGGCCAGGGAGTCTCCGCCGTGAAGCCCGGGTCGCCCGTCTCGTTGTAGGGGTAGTTCTTCTCGAACTCCTCGAGGAAGAAGAGGTGGTCCGAGACGAAGGCGCCTTCGAAGCCCACCTCCTCGACGATCGGCGCGACGTCGATCAGCTGGTCGGGCTCGGTGAAGGCCAGGGACTGCCAGAACTTCATGGGAATGCGCTCTCCTGCTTCGGGGACATCAGTAGGCGCCCTGCTTCTCGAAGATCGCTCGCGGGTTGTCGATCGTCATGGCGCGAATCTGCTCTTCGCTCACGCCGTTCTTGCGCAGGGCCGGTACCACGTCGTTCGGGACGTGGCAGAAGTTCCAGTTCGGCAGCATGGCGGCCGAGAGCAGCGGATCGACGTCCGGGAAGAAGTCGATGTGGCAGCAGGCGTCGTGGCTGAGGACGATCTGGCCCGCCCAACCGCTGCGGCAGAGCTCGGCGATCACCCCGACCCGGTCCTCGGTGGGGAGGATCATGTCGAGCCCGAAGCGGTCCATTCCGATGAAGCTCCCGCGCTGGAGGATCTTCGTCAGGTAGGCGATGTCGCGCGAATCGCCGCAGTGGCCGATCACCACGCGCGAGAGATCGACCCCTTCTTCCTCGAAGACGTCCTGCTGCCCGAGCCCCGACTCGCAGGCCACGTCGGTGTGGGTCGAGATGGGGACGCCGGTCGCGCGATGCAGCTGCGCGGCCGCCTGCAGCAGCTTCTTGTTGAAGGCGGTCACCCCCGCCTCGTTGGTCGCGCACTTGATCAGGCCTGCCTTGATGCCCGTCCCCTGGATGCCGTCCTCGATGTCGCGCACCAGCCACTCGACGAGCTTCTCCGCGGGCCACCCGACCAGCCACGGCTCTTCGTGATAGTAGAGACCCGTCGACGCGATGATGTTCAGCTCGGCCCGCGCGGCGGCCTCGTGGATGACGTGGATGTCGCGCCCGATGTTGATCGGGGTGAGGTCGCAGACGGTGCGGACTCCCGCCTCCTTCGCCTTCACGAGCTCCTGGCTCGCGTGGGCGACGACCTGGTCGGTGTCCACCCAGTCGGTGAAGGACTGGCGCATCGACCAGTTCGCGATCATCACGTGCTCGTGCATCAGCGTGAAGCCCAGCGCGTCGGTCTCGATCGGTCCCAGTACGCCCTGCACCGTGGCCATCGGGCTCCTCCTCGTGGCGGATGCAGGAGGATCGGGCATCGCCCACCGCGACTCCAGAAGCGGCAACCCATCGGCATTGCGTGCGCTTTCCGGATCGGATCCCACGGGGACGCGACACGATCCGGTTTCGGACGCCGGATCGCGGTCCAGATTGAGGGGACCCATGTAACGCAGTGGCTCGTGGGGGCCACTCAAGAACGGGCCCCGCAGCCCGGAACGAACCAGGAGAGTGCAGATGGACTTCACCGTCGACGAGCAGATCGCCCGCATCAGCCGCAAGATCCGCAGCTTCCGCGAGGAGAACGCGCTGACGCTCCAGGAGCTGGGCGAGCGCGGCGGCCTGGCAACCAGCACCGTCCAGAAGGTCGAGACCGGGCAGATGATGCCGAGCCTGGCCGTATTGCTGAAGCTGGCCCACGGACTCGGGCGCCCGCTGGCCGAGCTCCTCCAGGACGAGGGCGCCGACGTGGACGTCTTCCATTCGAAGGCCTGCGAGCGCGAGCACGTCGGCGACGGCGGCGGCCTCGTGGTCGAGCGGCTCACCGGCAACCTGCAGCGTTCGAGCCTGGAGACCTGGCAGGTCACCCTGGCACCCGGCGCCTCGAGCGGCAGCGATCCGATCCAGTACGACGGAGAGGAGCTCGTGGTCTGCGAGAAGGGCTTCGTGACCTTCCGGGTCGGCGAGGAGGAGTACTCCCTGCAGACCGGGGACAGCCTGCACTTCCGCGCGTCGATCCCGCACTCCTGGTACAACGACGGCAGCGAGCCCGCCTGCTTCACCATCACCGGAACCCTGCCGCCGATCTTCCGCAGCGTCATGCAGAGTCGCGTGCCCCGTGCCGTCGAGTCGATCGGGGAGCCCGTGCCCCGGGCGGTCGCCTCGTAGCCTGCGTTCGTCTTCGGTAGCCTGCCCGGGATGGCACTCTTCACCTACCGGGGAAGCGACGGACCGCGAGGACTGGAGCTGCGACCGAGCGTCCGCGAACGGCATCTCGCACATCTGCAGGGCCTGGCGGACGCGGGTCGCATCCGCTTTGCGGGTCCCCTGATCGACGCCGAAGGCCGTCCCTGCGGAAGCCTGATCGTCTTCGAGGCCGAGGACCTGGCGAGCGCGCGTGCCCTGGCCGAGGGCGACCCCTACCTGACGGAAGGGGTCTTCGAGCGCGTGGAGGTCCACGAGACGAAGGCCGTGCTTCCCTGACGCGGCGGCGGGCTCGCCCCTCGGTCCGGGACAGACCCTCAGGCAGACCAGTCGAAGACGAGCTCCGTCTGTACCGAATCGTGCAGGCTGAGCCGCACGGGACAGCCGTGCGCGGCCTCCTCGAGCTTCGTCCGGGCGGCCGCGGCGACCGCCGCGGGCATCTCGAAGCGAGCCACCAGGCGCCCGACCCGACGCTGGGGGTCGGCGACCATATGCTTCTCGATCCGGGTCCGGGCGCCGTCGATGCTGCATCCCTCGCGACGTGCGACGATGCCCATGGTCGTCAGCGCGCAGGAGGCCAGCGCCGTGGCCAGCAGATCGGTGGGCGAGAAGGACTCGCCGCGACCCTGATTGTCGACCGGCGCGTCGGTCTCGAGCAAGCGTTCGGAGGGCGCATGTCGGCAGCTCGTGTGCAGCTCCCCCTCGTAGACGACGTCGATCTCGACCATGGCGTGGCATCCTCCCGTGGCTCCGCGGCCTGGCGGCGAGACGCGAAGATAGACTTCGAGCGAGGCCCCCGGTGAGGGAGATCGCCTGTCCGGAGTGCCGAGCGCCCTACGACGGCGGCCGCCACGGCTGGTGCCCGGACTGCCTGGCGGCCCGCTGGCTGGCGACTCCGGAGCTGATCCGCCCCAAGCACGACCCTCGCGTCGCAGCCGAGGCCCGCGACCGCTACCGGTCGATCGTCACGCCGAGCCTGCTCGACGACCTCGCGGCCGTCCTCGCGGACGCTGCCGAGAGGGGGTGGTGGTTCTGGGACCGCGACTACGAGATGTGGGTGCACGTGACCGATCGACCGCTGGGCCGGACCCCGGGCGTCGGCATTCCGGCCGGGTCGCGCGAGCCCGACCACGCACTGGCGGGTCTCTTCATCGCGGAGGCCGATTCCGCGAGTCAGGCACACCTGTTCGCCGCCGACCTGGAGCGACACGCCGCCCAGGTCAAGGTCGGCGTCTTCACACCCCTCGGGGCGTGCTCGTCCGCCGGATGCCGGAATCTTGCCCGGCCCGGCGGCCCGGGCTGTGCCGAGCACCCCGACGCGCCCGGGGAGACGATCCTGCAGAACGTGGAACCGCCCGCGCGCGGGCGGTGACTCTATCCACGATTCCCGAGAGACACCCCGTGGCGGGCCCGATCCACCCGCCGGGAGCCGAGCCGAGGGGTTCCGCATTCCTCCTCGGAACGGCGCGAACGGGGCGAGCCAGAGCAACGCGAGAGCGCAGCAAGACCTGCAAGACCTGAACGAGCGAGAAGCGATGGGCGGCCCGGTGACCTCGTGTCACCGGGCCACCTTCGTTTCGGGGTCGGCGTGTCCCGGCTAGTACCGGTACTGCACGCCGGCCTGGAAGGTCGCGAACTGGAACTCGGAGATGTCGCCGCCGGGGAACAGGTAGACCGCCTCGAGGTCGACCACGAAGCGGTCGGTGATGTAGACGTCGAGCCCACCGCCGATCCGGGCCAGGAATCCCGCATCGTCGTCGCGCTTGTTCTCGAAGACCAGCCCGCCGAGGCCAGCGACCGCGTAGGGCTGGAAGCGACCGAGCAGCGGGTAGAGCTTCGCGTTGGCGGTCATGCTCCAGCCGTCGAACTCGTCGCGGCTCACCGCCGTTCCGGACCGGGCGCGAACCTCGAAGCCCCAGTAGTACTGGAACAGGAACTCCGATGCGATGCGCGGGTGGAGCCGGTAGCCGACCCGCAATCCCAGGCCGCCGCCGTCCTCGCCCGAGACGCTCTGTGAGGCACCCGGCACCTTCACGGGCGGGTTCGTGTCGTAGTTCTCGAGCGCGTAGAGCGCTCCGAACCCGAAGTAGAGCCCTTCCCGCGCGAACGGGTAGTAGCTGTCGTCCCATTGGGGCGCGGTCGTGTCCTGGGCGTCCGCGCCCTGCGCATGCAACGCGATCGCCGTCGCCAGCAGCAGCGAGCGTGCGAGGATGCGAATTCCCATGTGTCCGGCGACCCCCCGGACTGGGGTGTACCACGGGCGTCCGGTCAGCGGAAGGAGGGTCCCTCGACGAGGCTGCCGGACTGCACCTCGGCCTCGGAGATCGGGACGGGCACGGCGCGATCGCCCGACTGAACCACCCACGCGGCCGCCGTGTCCACGCCGGGCGGCGCGCCCCGGGTCGCGTACGGCAGCCGGATCTCGTAGCGACCCTGCTCGTCCGCGCGCGCGCCGGCGAGCGCGCGGCCACGTCGGCCGCGGTTGCTCGTGTACGGGAGCGACGCGCGCACGACCGCGCCGGGTGGCGCCTCGCCCACCACACGCGCACCGGCCACACGCTCGAAGACGCGGAACTCCGAATGTCCGATCTCCGCCCGATGCGAGTCGATGGGGGTCTCGTAGAGCAGCCGGTGATGGGCCAACCCCGGACTGTCGTCGCGCAGGAGTCGCTGCATCATGGCGCCACCCTCCAACCACTCCGGGGACACCTCGCCCGGGCTGGTCGCGATCACGTAGCGAACCCGTAGCCGCTCGAGGATCTCCACGGCTTCGGGCTCGGGGCTGGCGAAGTACGCGCGGGCGGCGATCAGATTCTCCCCACCCACGTCGTCCCCGAAGTTGCCGACGACGCTGGGCCGGAGCGCCTCGTACTTGATGAGGTGTCCCCAGCCCCAGTGCGCGAGCACCCCGTACTCGGGCTTCGCGTTCGGATCGAAGGGCCCCGAGGTGGGCTCGGTGTTGCGCCGGATCCAGTTCGCCACGGCGAACATGATCCGCCGGGAGAGCTGGGCTCGGGGGACCGTCAGCCTCTCTCCGCGCGCGCTCGCGACCAGGTTCTCGAGGGGGGTCCCGTAGGCGGCGAGCGTGGGGGCAAAGAGGATCGCGGCCAGCAACGCCACCCCCGCCTGCGCAGCGCGCCGGCGCCCATGCGACCCGTGCGCGAAACGACGCGAGACCTCGCGCCACGACGCGACCACCGCCCAGGCCGACACGATCGCGAAGGCCGGAGACAGCGAGTTGAAGAAGCGGCGCTGCAGCAGGGTGGCCCCTGCGAGGGCGAGGGTCCAGGTCAGCAGCAGCCACAGGACCGCCCGTTCGGGACCGCGCTCCTCCGCGGCGGCACGGAAGGCAAGCGCCGCCAACGCGAGAGGCAGCACGTAGACGAAGCGCGAGAGCCGCAGCTCGGCGCGATCGACCCGGAAGCCGTCCTCCCCCACGAACAGGGGCTTCGACTCGCGAACCATGCCCTGGAAGAGCTCGTCCTTCGTGAACCAGCGCCACGCCTCGTCGAGTCCCGTCGTCAGCTGGGGCAGCGCGAGAAGGGCGAGCAGCGCGATCCCGAGCGCGAGGCAGAGGGCCAGGAGGCCGCGCCGGACGGGGCCGGTGTCCGGACTCCGCGTGAAGACCAGGACGCAGCTGGCCGCCAGCAGGGCGAGCGACCCGAACAGCAGGGGCTGGAACCCGGAGAGCACGGTCGGACTGAAGGCCCGAGAGCCCTCCCAGCCCGAGAGGGCTCCCGCCGGCCCGGTGATCGCGAGAGCGACGAGCGCGGCGACGCCGAGCACACGCGAGGCCGCAGCGGCCTCCCTGGCGGTGGGCCGGGTCAGGCCTGCGAGGCCGAGTACGGCCACCACGATCCCGACGTGCAGCAGGGTCCCCGGCCAGACCAGCAGACACGAGGCGCACACGGCCCCGGTTCCCGCTGCCGATCGCCAGGCGCGCCCCGGGTCCGGCCCCGTCAGGCCGCGCAGGCTCGAGACTGCCGAGCCCAGCAGCAGCGTCGTCACGAAGGCGACGGCGAAGTGGTGGTCGACGAAGCCGAGCTGCGAGTACCAGGCGTGCGCGGACAGGAGGGCAAGGCCGAGTCCCGCGAGCGCGGCGACGCGCGAGTCGAAGAGGTCGGCGGCCACCCGGTACCCGACGACCACGGTCAGAGCACCCACCAGGGGAGGCAGCCATGCGGCGGCGGCCTCGGCCGCGCCGAATCCACCCAGCGCCGCGGCCGGCCAGACCGCCCAGGCCAGCAGCGCGTCGAAGTAGGGCGGCCAGATCGGCATCGCTCCGTGCGGAAAGTTCAGGTACGGATCGAAGGAAGGCGGCCACCCGTTCCCACTGAGCGCGATGGCGACCCGGCGCATGTGGTACCACGCGTCCATTCCGAAGAAGACCACGCGTCCGCCCTGGAAGACCTGGGGCCACGAGAGCGAGCGGACCGCGAGGGCGAGCGCGAAGAGGCCGACCGGTATGAGGACGCGCATCGCCACCGCGTCAGGATACTCCTCGCGCGGCCTTTCGCGTATCGTCGGAGCGACTTGCCATGAGAGATCGAATCGCTCCCTCGCACGGGCTGTTGCTCGTCGCTCTGCTGGTCTTCGGCTCGGGCCTGCGACTGCCGGGACTCTTCACCGACTTCTGGCTCGACGAGATCTGGACCTACAAGATCGCGCTCGGGATGGACTCGATCTGGGACGTCTTCACCGAAGTCCGGCACTCGAACAACCACCACCTCAACACGATCTGGTTCTATCTCTGGGGTGCCGAGCCGGGCAGCGCCAACAGCTGGATTCCCTACCGCATTCCCGCCTTCCTCGCGGGCGTCGGCAGCATCGCGATCGCCTGGCGAATCGGGGCGCGGCACGGCGTCCTCGAGGCCGGACTCGCCGGTGGGCTCTGCGCCGTGTCCTACCTGCTGGTCCACTACTCCTCGGACGCCCGTGGCTACGCGCCGGTGATCTTCTTCGGGCTCGGGAGCTTCCACCTTCTGGACGGGTTCCTGCGTGAGCGCGACGGACGACGCGCGCTTCTCTTCCAGGCCTGTACCGTGCTGGGCTTCCTGTCGCATCTCATGTACCTGCACGTCTTCGTCGCGTCGGCGGCTTGGTTCGGCTGGGAGCTGCTCCGCGCTGCTCGGCGCGACCCGGCCTCGGCCGCCGTCGAGCTGCGCGACGCCGCCCGGCTCTTCGGAGTGCCCTGCGTGCTGCTCGCGGGCTTCTACCTCTTCGACGTCCGCCAGACGGTCATCGGGGACGGGCCGGAGCTCGACGTGGTGGAGGTCTCCGTACGCGCCCTCTCCTACGCGCTGGGCGGGCCGCCGGGGGGGCTGCTCGCGGCGCGCGTCGCACTGGCGACCCTCACCGTCTTCGCGGGCGCGGTCGTCTGGTGGCAGCGGAAGGGACGCGACGGCTGGGTGTTCCTGGCGGTGGTGATCTTCGTCTCCCCCACGCTCTCCTTCCTGCTGCTCAGGCCCGAGGTGTTCTTCGCGCGCTACTTCCTGCTCAGCGTCGCCTTCGGCCTGGTCGCGGT
>JANQSB010000030.1 GCA_028284295.1 Myxococcota bacterium
CACCTTCAGCCACGAGCTGGTCGAGGAGCTCGCCGCCGAGGCCTCCATCCCGGTGATCAACGGGCTCACCGACCTGCTGCACCCCTGCCAGGCCATGGCCGACCTGCAGACCATCGCGGAGAGCATGGAGCCGCGGGAGGCCACGGTCGCCTACGTGGGCGACGGCAACAACGTGGTCCACTCGCTGCTGAACGGGTTCGCGGTCCTGGGACTGACGCTCCGGATCGCGACCCCCGGCAGCCACGCGCCGTCGGCGCAGGTCTTGAAGCGCGCCCGGGAGATCGCCGCCGGCACGGGCGCGTCGATCCACTGGACCGAGTCGCCCCAGGAGGCCGTCAAGGGCGCCGACTTCGTCTACACCGACACCTGGACGAGCATGGGGCAGGAGGAGGAGGCCGAGCTTCGGCGAGGCATCTTCGCCGAGTACCAGGTGAACGAGTCCTTGCTGGAGGCCGCCCCGGGCGCTCGGGTGCTCCACTGCATGCCCGCGCACCGGGGCGAAGAGGTCACCGACGAGGTCCTCGACGGACCCCGGAGCCTGATCTACGACCAGGCGGAGAATCGGATGCATGCCCAGAAGGCCATCCTCGAACGCCTGATGGGCTGCGGGCGCCGATAGCACGCCATCTTCGCGACCTCCTCCCTGCGGCCGTCCTCGCCGTACGGGGGTACGGCTGCGGGGGCCTTCGGTCCGGGGGCCGCGAATCTGCCGCACTCTCGGCGCCCTCGCGGCTTCTCGGCTTCCCGGCTTGGGCCGGTCGCTTCGCTCCCGGCTTGGTTGGGTCCGGGCGCTTCGGCTCCGGACTCGGGGGGTGTGGCTTGCAGTCGGCCTGTAACGGTGGGTGTGTGACTGCAGCTGGGGTCGTTGTTGGGCGTGTTCGTGCCGCGGTCGTCTGGTGGGCTTCCCCTGGGGCTGATGGGGGTCTGTTCGGGTTTCGCGACTCAGGGTTTTCTCCTGTGTTTCCGATCCAATGCGTCACGGGACGCGCAGGAGCGCGTGCCGTTGAGGGCTGTGATGGATCTGGACGAAGTCTCCGAGGAGGATCTCGGGCGGACTCCGTGCATTGCTGCGGGGTGCGATCCGACCACTCTTCGGCTCAGCGCCTCGGAGGGATACTTGCTCTCGCGGATCGACGGACACACGCCGTGGCGCCTGCTGCGGGAGATCGGTGGCATGACGGCCGACGAGGTCGACATGTGCATCGAGATGTGGCTCGGCGACGGCGTCATCGAGATGGGGGCGGCCGAGCGCAAGAGCGCTCCCCCGAAGCCGGTGGCGCCACGACCCGTGGTGAACGCGACCCCGGGAAAGATCGACGAGAGCGCCATCGATCCCGCGCTCGATCTCGACGTGGAGACCCAGCGTCGCATCCTCGAGATGGAGAGCCGTCTGGGATGCGGCTATGCGGAGATCCTGGGCGTCACGCCCGATGCGGAAGGCAAGGCGATCAAGAAGGCCTATCGCTCGCTGTCCCGGGACTTCCACCCGGACCGCTACTTCCGCAAGGAGATCGGGGACTACAAGCCGCGCCTCGAGGCCATCTTCAAGAAGGTCCTCGAGGCCTACGAGCTGCTCTCGGATCCGGCGACCCGTGCCGAAGTGCAGAAGGCGATGGCCCAGGGCAGCGGCGATGCCGGCGTGTCGGCGGGCGAGTCCGGGGCGCCGCCGGACCCGAACCGTCCGATGACCCCCATCGAACGGCTGCGGATGCGGATGCCCTTCAAGATCCCGGAGGCGATCCTCAACGAGCGTCGCGCGCGGGCCCGCAAGTTCTACGACTCGGCCCGGACCTGGGCGGAGAACGGACACCACCTCGAGGCGGCGTCGAGCATCCGCCTGGCCATCGCCTTCGACCCTCACGAAGAGCTCTACAAGACGACCTTCGCGGAGATCCAGGCCGGGATCTCCGATGCCCGGATCGACCAGCTGCTGAAGGAGTCCGAGCACTGGGCCGATCCGAAGGAGTGGGAGCCGGGGCTGCAGCAGTGCGAGGAGATGCTGCTGTACCGCCCCCACGATCCCGAGCTGAACCACAGCGCGGCCCTGGCCGCGCTCGGCCTCAAGCGTCTGGACGACGCGCGCGAGTACGCGGAGTGCGCGATCGAGCACAGTCCGGACGTCGGCCGCTATCACCGCATCCTGGCCCGGGTTCTCAACGAGGCCGGAGATCGCGGGCATGCCATCCGTGAGCTCGAGCTCACGTTGGAGCTCGATCCGGGCGACGCCGAAGCGCGCAGCCTGCTCGAGAAGATCAAGCCGCGCCGCACGTTTCATGGGGGGGACGAATGAGTCGAGTGATCGGAATCGACCTGGGGACCACGAATTCGTGTGTCGCCGTGGTGGACAACGGGCAGCCTTCGGTGATCCCGAACACGGGTGGCTACAAGACCACGCCGTCGATGTTCGCGATCTCCCAGGACGGCAAGCGCCTCGTCGGGCACCTCGCGAAGCGGCAGGCCATCACGAACTCGAAGGGGACCATCTTCGCCGCCAAGCGGCTGATCGGCCGACGCTTCGATTCGGCCGAGGTGCAGAAGTCGATCGACCTCTGTCCCTACGAGATCGTTCGCGGTCCGAACGATGATCCCCGTACCAAGATCGGCGGCAAGACCTTCACCTGCCCGGAGATCTCCGGGATCATCCTGCGCGAGATGAAGCGCGTTGCCGAGGAGTATCTCGGCGAGCCCGTGCAGGAGGCGGTGATCACCGTCCCCGCCCACTTCAACGACACCCAGCGGCAGTGCACCAAGGACGCGGGCAAGATCGCCGGTCTGGAGGTGCTGCGGATCATCAACGAGCCGACCGCCGCCGCCATGGCCTACGGCATGGGGCGTCGCGAGGACGAGACCATCGTGGTCTACGACCTCGGCGGCGGGACCTTCGACATCTCCATCCTCGAGCTCTCCGAAGGCGTGATCGAGGTCCTGGCGACCTCGGGACACACCTTCCTGGGCGGTGAGGACCTGGATCGCCGGGTCGTCTCGCACCTGGTCGAGTGGTTCCAGCAGGACCAGGGGATCGACCTGCGCACCGACACGATGGCCCTGCAGCGCCTCAAGGACGCGGCGGAGAAGGCCAAGTGCGACCTGTCGCTGCGCGAGAGCACCGAGATCAACCTTCCCTTCATCGCGAGCGACGCCGAAGGGCCGCGCCACCTCAACTACACGCTCACGCGCGAGACCCTGGAGAGCCTGGTCGACGACATCATCCAGGGAACCCTGAAGAGCGTGCAGCAGTGCATGGAAGACGCCGAGATCAAGCCCGAGGACGTCGATCAGGTCATCCTGGTGGGCGGCCAGACCCGCATGCCGCTGGTCCAGAAGGTGGTCACCGAGTTCTTCGGCAAGCGCCCCCACAAGGGCGTGAACCCCGACGAGGTGGTCGCGCTCGGTGCGGCCATCCAGGGCAACAACCTCACCGACGACTCCCAGGACCAGCTGCTGCTGGACGTGACCCCGCTTTCGCTCGGGATTGGAACCTACGGCGGCCACTTCGCCAAGCTGATCGAGCGCAATACCACCGTGCCGGTGTCGAAGTCGCACGTCTTCACGACGACCCGCGACAACCAGTCCGCGGTCAAGATCCGGGTCCTCCAGGGCGAGAGCGGGACTGCCCTCGAGAACGACCTGCTGGGGGAGTTCGTGCTGCAGGGCATCCGGCCCGCGCCGAAGGGCGAGCCGGAGGTGGAGGTGACCTTCGACATCGACGCCAACGGCAT
>JANQSB010000063.1 GCA_028284295.1 Myxococcota bacterium
ACCGCCACGCGGGGGGCCGCGGCCCTGGCGCGCAGTCTGGCCTTCCGCGGCGCCGGCAGGCTCCCGCCCTTCTTCGCGCTGCTCCGGGGGGAGCGTGGCGGCCGGGGCTACCGCGTAGGCTGTGACGTGGCCACCCTGCCCCCGGGCATGGCGGCCGTGACCTCGATTCCCGCGGCCCTGGCCGTCCACCAGCTGCTCGAACGCCCGGCCGCGCCGGGCGTGCACCCACCCGACGTCGCCGTCGACGGCGGGGCGTTGCTGGCCGCGCTGCTGCCGCACTGCCCGGGCCAGCCGGCGGACGTGAACGCTTTCGCTCCCGTGAGCGAGGCGCCCGAATGAGCCCTCGCACGGTCTCCGCTGCGCGACAGCGCCCCTCGGTCCAGGGGCTCGCCTCGGATCAGCGCTGGTACTCGGAGAACTTCGCGAGGGATTCGGCGAGGAACTGCTCGTAGCTGCGGGGCGTGGAGCCCGATGCGTAGGGCAGACCCAGGGAGCCCGGGTCCATCACGAAGTCGGGGACCGGCTCGAAGAAGAAGGGGATCGACAGCCGGGGGCGCTTCTCGTAGAGGACCCGATGGCGGGTCGCGACCAGCGCGCGTCCGGTCATGCGCTGCAGGGCCAGGCCCGTGTTGACCACGAAGGCGTCCGCGTCGGGGGCGACGGTGTGCCAGCGGCCGTCGCTCCCGCGCACCTCGAGGCCGCCGCGCGCGTCCTGGTGCAGGAAGGTCAGGAGACCGCTGTCGACGTGGGCCTCACAGCAGAGCGGCGCGCCGTCGTCCGCCGCGATCGCGACAGGCTCGTCCCGCTCGGGGTAGAAGTTGAAGCGCAGGGTCGAGAGGCTCGCGGGGCGCGCGAACGACGGGGCGACCCGCTCGGCTCGGCCGCCGAGTGCCGCCACCAGCGCCGCGAAGACCGTCCGCGCGAGCTCGCTGATCGCGTCGAAGTACCCGCCGACGACCCGGGACCAGTCCGCGCCCAGCTCCTTCGGCGCGAGGTTTCGTTCGTGATAGGGACGTCGAAGCAGCTCCTCGTCGTCGAGGGTCGGATCTCCGACATCGAGCCCTTCCTTGCCGGCCACCGAGCTCGGGAAGTAGCCACGGTAGACGTTGGGGCTGGTCGGATTCCAGCGCCTGGGTGACACGGCCTGTTTCGCTTCCGCGGGCAGGCCGAAGAAACGGTCCGCGGCCGCTGCCAACGCGTCGATGCGGGCACGCGGAATGCCATGGTCGGTGATCGTCATGAACCCGATCTCGGCACACGCCTCGCGCATTCGGTCCTGCACGTCGTAGGCCGCCGCGGAATCGAGATCGCCCCCCAGGAGCGGCCCGACCGAGATGCGCGGGACGGGATCCGAGGCGACCGACCGGGTATCGGGGGGCGAAGCGCTCACGTCCGGACCTTAGCCCCCGTGGCGCTCCAGCTCGGCCACCCAGCACGACCGCAGCTCTCCCGGACATGGATTCGGACCCTCGGTTCGGTCCGGAGTCCACCACGCCCCCCGGCGGAAGGCGATCTGGCCCGATCGGGCGACGGGGTGGCCGAGAGCACCGGCTGGGACCGAGAATCAGATTGAAATTGAAAATCGATTTCAATAAAATCCCACCCATGATCCGATCCCAGTCCGCCTGCTGCCGCCGCTGCGGCCACCAGATCCTTCTGCAACGTGCCACGAGCCTCCGCCAGGCTGCCGACTCGGAGAGCGAGGAGACGCTCCTCAAGGCGGCGGTCTGGCTTCGGGAGCGCGCCCGAAGCGGCATGGACCCGAAGCTCTTCCTGGAGGTCGCCCTCCACTACCTGCTCCTCCAAGAGCATCCGGAAGTGCGGACCCAGCCGGGACTGCCCGCCCGATACCTCCACGAGGCCGACACCTGGCTGGCGCGGGCCGCGCCCCTGGACTCGTCGGAGCTGCCCGACCGGCGGCTCGCCAGCTGAGGCGGTCGGCCTCGGCTCCGCTGCGCCACGAGGGTCGAACGCCGAAGGCGTCGGAGCGCGAGCTGCGCGTCCAGGACCGACGGGTCGTCGCCACCCACGAGCGCGTCGCCGTTGAAGTCGGAGGTGTCGGAACCGAGACGGCCGGCACCGCGCTGCACCTATACTGACGATCGGATGTCCCGTCCCGCTCCGACCTTCGTCGCGCGCTGATGGCCGAGAGCCCGTACCTCGCCGGCAACTTCGCGCCCGTTCACGACGAGCGCGACGAGGGGCCGCTCCCCGTCCAGGGACACCTCCCCGAAGAGCTCGATGGGCTCTTCCTGCGGGTGGGCTCGAACCCGCGCTTCGAGCCGCCGGGCGCCTACCACTGGTTCGACGGAGACGGCATGGTGCATGCGGTCGAGCTGCGCGACGGCCAGGCCCGCTACCGCAACCGATGGGTCCGCACCCGCGGCTTCGAGGTGGAGGAGCGCCGGGGACACGCGGTGTGGGGCGGTCTCTTCGAGATGCCGCAATTCGACAACCCGGACGGCCCGCGCAAGAACACCGCCAACACCGCGCTCGCGTGGCACGCGGGACGGCTGCTGGCCCTGTGGGAGCAGGGCGAGCCCTGGCAGCTTTCGCCCCGGGACCTGTCGACGATCGGGCCGTGCGACTTCGGAGGCGCGCTCGACTTCCCGTTCACCGCGCACCCCAAGCTCCACCCCGAGAGCGGCGAGCTCCACTTCTTCGGCTACTCGCCCATCGCGCGTCCCTTCCTGCACTACGGGGTGATCGACGCATCGGGGCGCCTCGCCCACCGCAGCGAGATCGAGCTGCCGATCGGCGTGATGATGCACGACTTCGCCATCACCCGACGCCACGCGATCTTCCTCGACTGCCCCTACACCTTCGACCTCGCGCGGGTCGCTCGGGGCGAGCCCGTCGCGGCCTTCGAGCCCGATCGCGGAGCGCGGCTCGGCGTGCTGCCCCTCGGCGCCGAGGGGGACGGCGTCCGCTGGTTCGACATCGAGCCCTGCTTCGTATTCCACGTGGTCAACGCCTGGGAGGAAGAGGACGACGACTCGATCGTCCTGATCGCCTGCCGGCGGGACGAGATCCGCTTCGGAGGCATGGCGCCACCGGACCCGGGCGAGGGGCCTGCCAACCACATGGGCGACCTCCCCGCCCTGCACCGCTTCCGGCTGGATCTCGCTCGCGGCCGCGTTCGCGAGGAGCGGCTCGATGACGCGCCCTCCGAGCTGCCGCGCATCCGCGACGACCGGATCGGCACTGCCAACCGCTTCGCCTGGGCGGCCCGCTTCCGAACCGACGACGCACGGCCGATGGCCGAGGCGCTGGTGCGCTACGACCTGAAGCGCGGCAGCTCGGTCCACCACGAGCATGGCGCCGGCTGCTACGGGGGCGAGTTCCAGGTAGTACCGCGACCGGGCAGCCAGGCAGAAGACGACGGCTATCTGCTCGGATTCGTGCACGACGAAGGCGCAGGGCAGAGCAGCCTCCGGGTGCTCGACGCCGCCCATCCCGAGCGGCCGCCGCTGGCGTGCATCGCGCTGCCCCGGCGCGTCCCGTACGGGTTCCACGCGGCGTGGATCCCACGCGAGGAGATCGGCCGGGTCGGCTGAACCTGTCGCGTCGGCACCCGTCGGCCCATGGGGCGCCGGCGGCCGGGACCCATCAGGGAGGACCGACCGCGAAGCTCCATCCATGGCTTCCGGCGACGCCGCCCGCCGCGGTCACCAGGCTCAGGGTGAGGAGGACCCAGTGGGCGCGCTGGATCAGCGCCAGGGTCCCTTCCGGGTCGCTCTCGGCGCGCCGGATCAGCCGGTCCCGCAGCACCAGCGGCTCGAGAACGAAGAGGATCAGGGTGAACACGAGCCAGATCAGGGTCATCGCGTGGATCCACCAGAAGGCGGGGTCCAGGTACCGACTCCAGGCGTCCATCCGGTACACGAGGTAGAAGCCCGAGAGGCCGGTCAGCAGCGTCACGACCCGGGCCTGCCGCGCGAATCGCTGCTCGACGTTCTCGAAGAAGGCGACCGGGTTCTCCTGCTGCGGGAGCGTGCGGATCCAGGGCAGGACCACCGTCGTGACCATGGCGACGCCCCCGATCCAGAGCACGACGCCGAGGACGTGGATCACGCGCGCGACGATGAACGATTCCACTCGCGATCCCCTCGTCTGGCGGAGCGATCCGCCTGGCGTCGAGCGCGTGCCAGGAGCGCCATGGCCAAGAGCGCTACGGCCGACGCCGCCTCGCGGCCGGGCTCCGGCACGAAGACGAAGCACTCGTCCCAGTCGTCGGGATCGAAGGCAGCGACGGTCGGCGGCCCGACGGGGGGATAGCCGCCGACGTCGTCCTGGCTGTCGACGTGCCCGGTGGTGCCCGCGATCGCCTCCGCCACGATCCGGGCATCGATCGGGCTGCGATCCCAGGGACGTGCACCGACATCGCCCACGAGTCCCGCCACCAGGTCGGCGGCTAACCCGGCGATCAGACCGGGCGGCCAGACGGGGGGCGTTCCCAGCTGGTCCACCTCGGTGAGCAGCCCCGCGATGGGCGTGACCTCCGCCCCCGACAGCTTCGTCGCCAGGTTGTCCGACAGGTGGACCTCCAGCGGCCCGACGGCGAAGAGCAGCGGGCTTGCGGCGTTCGAGTCGACCCCGTGCTCGAGCACGTTGCCGACGATCGACGCCCGACCCAGCTGCCGGGTCATCCCCATCCACTCGTCTTCCACCAGGATGTACGACATCGCGATGATGCCGGGGTTCACCAGGTAGTTGTTGACGATCGCGCCCCGGGCGCCCCCCTTGAACATCGGGTTGCGATCCACGTTGCTCGTGTAGAGGCTGCGATACACCAGCACCTCGGTCACGTTGTCGTGGATCAGCGAGCCCTTGGAGTGCTCCCCCTTCGAGTGCGTGGAGTTGCTCAGGGCCTCCGCCACGATGTTGTTGCTGAAGGTCACGCGGTGCGAGGTGTTCGCGCGCCAGTCGTCGGGGGTCGCCCCCTCGAAGCGAGGACCGGACGCGGTCAGGTTCTCGTCCACCGCCCAGCTGACCGAGCAGTGGTCGACGACGACGTCGTGGGCGGAGCCCAGACTGATGCCGTCCGGCTCCCAGCCGACCCCCTGTCCGGCATCGCCCGGCCGCACCGCGACATGCTGGACGACGACGTCGTGGGTGAAGATCCCGAGCTGACCCCGGATGATCGTGATCCCGGGCGACGGTGCGGTCTGCCCGGCGATCGTCACGTGGGGCTCGGTGATCGCCAACGAGTCGAGCGCCAGGTCGATGACGCCCCCGACCTCGAAGACCACGACACGCCGCCCGGGCGTCTCGAGGGCCTCGCGCAGGGATCCTGCGCCGGACGCGGCCAGGGTGGTCACCGGGATCACCGCGCCCCCGAGGCCGCCCGTCACATGCGCGGTCCAGCCGATCTGGTAGTCGCAGGAGGGCGGCTCGTCCAGGCCGGCGCGCACGGCCTGCGGGGTCGAGACGAGCAGCAGGAGTGCGAGCACCGGCACCGCGAGCACCGGTACCTCGAACGCGGATGGCCGGGTCGGGGGTCGGGACTCCGACAGGGCTCCAGCTCCTACCTCTTCCTGCACAGCGCCTACAGGATAGGACGACCAACCCTCGCCGGGCAGCTCCTCACGGGCCCCGCCCGAGGCGGGCGAGCGCGGATTCCTCAGGAAATCGCTGCGCGCGTGGCCCTCGACACCGGCGCCTCGAAGAGGCCCACCACGCAGTCGACGAGATTGCGCACGAAGAGCTCCCATTCGGCGTCCTTCGTGCGCGAACGGCGCCTGGCCAGGCTCGCCGCGTCGGCCACGCCGTGAAAGACCATGCCCGTGACCAGCAGCATGCGCGGCTCGAGCAGTGGCTTCGGCAAGGCGGGAGCCGCCTTCGCGACGAGACCCATCAGCCGCTCGGTGGTGGGGCTCCGGCGCGCCTGGCCCGACAGGAGCGGAAAGCGCGCATGGCCGACGAGCGCCGCGTTGAGCTTCACGTAGGCGGCGCCCCCGTCCGGGTTGCGGACCTCGTCGGCCACGGGCCGCACCAGCACCTCGACGAGGCTGCGCAGGTCGCGTCGCCCTTCCGGCCCCAGTGCGTCGAGCATGGCCTCGCGTCGCTCTTCGATGGCCGGCGCGTGCTTCTGGCGCACCGCCTCGAGGAGACCGGCCTTGTCGCGGAAGTGGTACTGCACCGCGGAGCGGTTCCGCTGGCCCGCGGCCTTGCCGATCTCGACCAGCGACACGGCATCGACACCCCGCTCGGCGAAGAGGCGCTCGGCCTCCGAGACGATCCGCGCGCGGGTCTCTTCGGCATCCGATCTCGGCTCGCGAGCGGACTTTCCCGCTCGCTTCGAGCGGGTCGAGACGATCCGGGTTGACATAGTTAATACTATAGTATTACTCTGGGCGTGTCGCCAGGCGCCGCCTTCCCATCCCATCCACCCAGGCGTCCGGCGCCGGAGGTCCCGACATGTCGATTCGACCCGGTGCGTTCGTGCTCTGTATCGCGTTCGCGACCCTCGCCCCCGCCAGCGCGGCGTTCGCCGGACCCGAGAGACCCAACGTCGTGATCTTCCTCGCCGACGACCTCGGCTGGAGCGATCCCGCCTTCCGCGGCGGTCCGATCGAGACGCCCGGCCTCGACCGTCTGGCTGCGGAGGGCGTGGCGCTCCACCGCTTCTACACCACGCCCATCTGCTCACCGACGCGGGCCGCACTCATGACCGGCCGCGACCCCATGCGCCTCGGCGTCGCCTACGCGGTGCTGATGCCGTGGCGCAACAACGGCATCCACCCCGACGAGCACTTCATGCCCCAGAGCTTCCGGGCCGCGGGCTACCAGACCGCGATGGTGGGCAAGTGGCACCTCGGCCACGCCCAGCAGACCTATCACCCCAACGAGCGCGGCTTCGACCACTTCTACGGCCACCTCCACACGGAGGTCGGCTACTTCCCGCCCTTCGCCGCCCAGGGCGGCA
This sequence comes from Myxococcota bacterium, assembly GCA_028284295.1. Classification (GTDB taxonomy): domain Bacteria; phylum Myxococcota_A; class UBA9160; order UBA9160; family UBA4427; genus JAJDAN01. Next base: position 6,929 of record JANQSB010000063.1, read on the forward strand.
AGGACTTCCAGCGGAACGGCGAGTCCATCGACGATCAGGGCTACGAGACCTTCCTGCTGGCGGACGAAGCCGTGCGCTGGATCGAAGAGCGCGACGCGTCGAGACCCTTCTTCCTCTACATGCCCTTCCTCGCGCCCCACACCCCCCTCGACGCCCCCGACGAGCTCAAGGCGAAGTACGCGGACCTCGAGGACACGCGCGAGCCCGCCCGCTCGCGCAACACCGACCGCACCCGCCGCATGTCGAAGCTGATGCTCCAGCCGAGCGCGCGGCCCGTCTACGCCGCGGTGGTGGACGGCATGGACCAGGCCGTGGCACGCGTGCTGGCGAAGCTCGACGAGGAGGGCATCGCGGACGACACCATCGTGCTCTTCTTCAGCGACAACGGCGGTGCCGCCTATGCGATGGGCGGCGCCGACAACGTTCCGCTCCGCGGCGGCAAGGGCGAGACCTTCGAGGGCGGAATCCGGGTGGTCTCCCTGCTCCGCTGGCCTGCCCGACTCACAGGAGGGGCGCGCTTCGACTCGGTCATGACGGTGATGGACGTCTTCCCGACCCTCGCCGCCGCGGCGGGCATCGAGGCCCGCAACTCCCGCGCGCTCGACGGCCGCAACCTGTGGCCCGCCATCGAGGCGGGTCGCGAGGTCCGCCTGAACCACACGATCTTCTTCGCCTCCGAGACGCCCATTCGCGGCTCCTTCTCGCTGACGGGCTTCAACGACGAGTGGAAGCTCGTGCAGGACGTCCAGCAGTCGCTGCTCTCGGCCGACGTCACCAACTACCTGTTCCGGATCTCCGAGGATCCCTACGAGCGCAACAACCTCGCGGCGAAGTACCCCGACGTGGTGGCCGAGCTCGCAGCCGAGATCCACCGCTGGCGACTCCTCTACCCGGTGGCGGGCACGCGCTCCGAGCTGGTGCCGCCGCCCGGCTGGCGCGCGCCCAAGGACTGGGCCGGCTACCCGATCCCCCTCGACGAGCTTCGCTCCGAGACCGCCCCGGGAATGCCGCCGCCCTTCGCGATCCGCCCTCTCGACTGGATGCATGGCGAGAGCGGGCGCCTGATCTACGACTGCGAGCCGTGGCCCCTCTTGAAGGGAGGGCTCTGCCGATGAGGAACGCAGAGCGGACGCTCCCTGCCCTGCTCGCCCTCGCACTGGCATGTCTCGCCTGCGATGCGACCGAGACGGACGACGCCCGGCACGGCACCCCCGCTGGCGGCGACGCCCCCAAGGAGGGCCACGCCACCCGCGACCTCGTCGGCTACGGCGAAGAGCTCGGCGGCGCCGTCGAGATCCATCCCGGCATCTGGCAGGCCCGCGGCACCGCCAATGCGCAGATGGTCGTCACCGGTGAAGGCAACGTGGTCTTCGACACGGGCCTGCTCAACCAGCCCCGCGTGCAGGACGAGCTCCTCGCCGTGGACGACGGCCCCGTCACCCACCTCGTTCTCTCCCACGCACACGCCGACCACTACTCCGCCGCGGGCGACTTCATCCAGGACGGCACCGAGGTCATCGCCCACCCCGAGTTCCTCCACAACCAGCGCTACCTGAAGGAGCTGGCCCCCACCCTCATGGCCCGCAACGCGATCTTCTTCCCCGAGGACACACCCGCGATCCCGGGCGTGCTGATGGGCGCCATGAAGCTCGTGTACCCCACCGTCGAGCCGACGCGGCTGGTCGTCGACCGCCACGAATTCAGCGTGGGTGGCCGGCGCTTCGAGGTGATCGCCCTGCCGGGGGCCGAGGGCAGCGACGGTCTCGTGTTGTGGATGCCCGAGGAGCGCATCCTCTTCACCGGCGACTTCTTCGGCCACATCTTTCCCATGTGGCCGAACCTGGTCACGATCCGCGGCGAGCGCCCGCGCTTCCCGAAGCCCTACGTCGACTCGCTGGACCTCGTGCTCGAGCTCGACCCGGAGATCCTCGTTCCCTCCCACTTCGAGCCCATCGTCGGCAAGGATCGCATTCGCGAAGGCGTGACCCGCACCCGCGACGCCGTCGCCTGGGTCGAGCAGGCGGTGATCGACGGCATCAACGACGGCAAGGACGTCCATGCCCTGATGCGCGAGATCCGGCTTCCCGACCGCCTCGCCATCCCCGAGGTCCACGGCAAGGTGTCGTGGGGGGTGCGGAGCATCTACGAAGCCTACCTGGGCTGGTTCCGGCTGCGCTCGAGCGCCGAGCTCTACGGTGTCGCGCCCTGGGCGGTCCACGCCGAGGTCGTCGAGATGGCGGGTGGACCCGATGCCGTCGCCGAGCGGGCAGCCAGGCACCTGGAGCAGGGACGACCCGTGGAAGCCCTCCACCTCGTGGACATGGCGCTCGAGGCCTCGCCCCGGACCCGCAGCGCGCTCGAGGTCCGTCTCGGCGCCCTCGACCGGCTCCTGGAAGCGGGGGACGAGGTGAACCACTACGAGACGATGTGGCTGAAGCATCGCATCCGCGAGACCCGGAAGGCACTCGGCACGGCGTCCGGGTAGCAGCGCCCCGGCCGGGCGGCCTTCGGCACGCGCACCGTCCCCCAGTAGAATGGGCGGGATGAGACCCCGCTCCCTGGCACTGCTGCTGCTTCCCCTGGCCTTCGGCGCCTGCATGGACCCCGCCGACCGCCGGCCGGGCCTGCGTCTTTCCGGCGAGGTCGTCGAAGAGGGCGGCGGCGACTGGTCCTTCACCCGGGACCACCGCGAGATCGCCATCGAGACGCGAACCCCCTGGCTGATCCCCCACTCGGTCACCATCGTGTGCGCGGCGAAGGACGGCCGCTTCTTCGTGGGCGCGCGCAAACCGGAAAGCAAGCGCTGGGTCGCGAACGTGGACCGCGACCCGGACGTACGGCTCAAGATCGACGGCCGCGTCTACGAGCAGCGACTCGCGTCCCTCGACGATCCTTCGGACCTGGAGGCGGCGAAGGCGGCCTACGCGGCCAAGTACGGCTGGCCCGAGACGCCGCCCGAAGAGCGACCGCCCATGCGCTACTTCGAGGTCGTGCCCCGAAGCTGAGCTCCGCGCGCCCCCGGCGGTCGCGAGACCGCCGTGGGCCCGCTCCGGGATGCGCAACTTCCGCCAGTCGCGGGGGTTGGAACCATTCGGGGGGCTTCGTGCACCCACGAACGGCCCCTGAAGAGGCGTGTGGGAGGGAAGCGTCCGGGGTCGATCCGCTGGAGCAGAGCCAGGCGATGAGATGCAGCGCGCGGAGGACGGATGGCCCGGTGCGACCGGGGGCGACCGGTGCGCCCGCTCGCCCGGCACTCGTCCTGGCGCTCCTGGGGCAGGCGTGGCTCGCCTGCAGCGACGGCGGAGGCGGCGGGTCGCCCCAGACCGACTCGCCCGAGCCCCTCACGAGCGTCGAGCAGTCGTCTCGCTTCCTCGCCCAGGCCACGCTGGGGGCCTCGATGGAGGACATCGAGCGGGTCGAAGCGCTGGGCTTCGAGTCGTGGATCGCCGACCAGCTCGCGCTGCCGCCCTCGCGCCACGCCGAGGCGCTGGAGCGTCTGCGTGCGGCCTACGGAGACCCCGCGCTGCAGTCGACCTCCATCAGTCCCCAGTTCCGTCGCTACGCGTGGTGGGACCGCGTGATGCTCGCCCCGGACCTGCTGCGTCAGCGCGTGGCGCTGGCCCTGTCCGAGATCTTCGTCGTGTCCGAGCAGATGGATCAGCTCTTCATCCGTCCGGACGCCGTGGCGAGCTACTACGACATGCTGCTCGAGAACGCGTTCGGCTCCTACGAGGAGCTCCTGCTCGACGTGACCCTCCACCCGGCCATGGGCGTCTACCTGAGCCACCTGAACAACGACCGCTCGGACGCCGCGATCGGCCGCTTCCCGGACGAGAACTACGCCCGCGAGGTGATGCAGCTCTTCAGCATCGGGCTCTTCGAGCTCGAGCCCGACGGACGGCTTCGGCTGGACCCGAACGGCGACCCCATCCCCACCTACTCGAACTTCGAGATCACCGAGTTCGCGAAGGTCTTCACGGGCCTCGGGCTCCAGGGACCCGGAGCCTTCTTCGGCGGGCGGAACGGCGACTACACCCGGCCCCTGGTCATGTACGAAGCCCACCACGAGCCCGGGCCCAAGCAGCTGCTGGGTGGCTTCACGATCCCCGCCGGACAGAGCGGCATGCAGGACGTCGAGGACGCCATCGCACACCTGGCCGACCACCCGAACGTCGGACCCTTCCTCGCCCGGCGGCTGATCCAGAGGCTCGTGAAGTCGAACCCGAGCCCCGAGTACGTGGCCCGGGTGGCCGCCGTCTTCGACGACGACGGCTCCGGCCTGCGCGGCAATCTGGGTGCCGTCGTCCGGGAGATCCTGCTCGACCCCGAAGCGCGTCGCGACCCCGGCGAGGAGGACGATGGCTTCCTGCGCGAGCCCTTCCTGCGCTGGGTATCGCTCCTGCGCACCTTCGACGCCGCGTCCCCGAGCGGCGAGTACCTGATCGAGGGCGACTCCGTCGGCTTCCTGGTCGGGCAGCACCCGATGGCGTCCCCCAGCGTCTTCAACTTCTTCCAGCCGGACTTCGCCCCCAACGGACCGATCCAGCAGGCCGGGCTGGTGGCTCCGGAGTTCCAGGTCACCTCGGACGCGTCGGTCATCTGGATCGCGAACCTCGCCACCATCTTCCTCTTCAACGAGCCGGCCTTCGTCGCCGGAGCCGAGCGACTCCGCCCCGGCTCGATCGACCCGGCTGACCTGGCCATCACGCTCGACCTCTCCGACGAGATCGCGTTGGCTACCGACGTCGACGCGCTGTTGGATCGACTCGACCTGCTGCTCACCTACGGGACCCTCTCCGCGGCGTCGCGGGAGTCCATCCGGGAGCTGGTCGAAGACCCCCTGCTGCCCGCCGAGCTGCGACCCGCCGTGGCGATCCACCTGATCCTCATGTCCCCCGACTACTCGGTGCTGGACTGATGGAGGACCCGATGCAGCGCCCGACGACGCGCAGACGCTTCCTGGCGGGGCTCGGCTGCGGCGCGCTCTCGGCGACGCCGCTGCTCGGAACCCTCGCCCACCTGACCGGGGCGACCCGGGCCAGCGCCCAGAGCCTGCCGCCCGGCGACGACTATCGGGCGCTCGTCTGCATCCTGCTGGCCGGCGGCAACGACTCGTTCAACATGATCGTGCCCCACGATCCGGACGAGTACGACGACTACCTCGCCTCGCGCTCCGACCTCGCGCTGCCCCGCGACGAACTGCTCGTCGTCTCGCCCGCGAGCCTCGACCGCGACTTCGGCTTCCACCCGAGCATGCCCGAGCTGCAGGGCCTCTTCGAGGCGGGACGCCTGGCGACGATCCACAACGTCGGCACGCTGGTCGAGCCCGTCACTCTCGCCGGCATCGAAGCCCAGACGGCGCGGCTCCCGCTCGGCCTCTACTCGCACTCGGATCAGATCCGCCAGTGGCAGACCAGCGTGCCGGACGATCGCGAGGCCCTCGGCTGGGGTGGGCGGCTCGCCGACCTGCTGGGCGACGTCAATCCCCAGGCCGAGATCTCGATGGGCATCTCCCTGGCCGGCACCAACGACTTCCAGGCCGGGGCGAGCACGCGGGAGTTCTCGATCACGGACACCGGCAGCATTCCGATCTTCGGCTTCGGCGACCCGGACCCGATCCAGGTCGCCCGCGAGGCGTCGATCCGCTCGCTGGTCGACGCCTACTACCGGAATCTGCTCGAGCAGGCCTTCGCGGACCGTATGGCCGCGGGCATCCGCAACGACGAGATCTTCAGCGCCGCCATCGCCGGGGCCCCCACCCTGGACACCAGCTTCTCGGAAGCGCCCCTCTCCCAGTCCCTCCGCATGATCGCCGAGACGATCTCCGTCCGGGAAGCGCTCGGCATGCGCCGCCAGACCTTCTTCGTGCTGGTCGGCGGCTGGGACCACCACGACGAGGTGCTGGCAACCCAGGCGCCGATGCTCGCGGGCGTGAGCCGCGCCCTCGACGAGTTCGACCGGGCCCTGGGCGAGCTCGGGGTCCGGGACGAGGTGACGACTTTCACCATCTCGGACTTCGGGCGCACGCTCACGAGCAACGGTCGGGGATCGGATCACGGCTGGGGGGGCAACCAGCTCGTGATGGGTGGTGCCGTTCGGGGTGGCGACGCGTACGGCACGCCGCCGCCTCTCTATCCCGACAATCCCCTGGACACGGGTCGCGGGCGGCTCATCCCGACCCTCTCCACCGACGAGTACTTCGCCGAGCTCTGCCTCTGGTTCGGCGTCTCCCCGGGCGACCTCACGAGCGTGCTTCCGAACCTCGAGCGCTTCGCCTCGTCGAGCCCCGCGAACCCGCCCGTCGGCTTCCTGCTCGGCTGATCCCGACCCGGAAGAGCCGCGTTCAGAAGCGCAGCCAGCGCGAGAGGATGCGGCGGTCTCCGACCGTCACACGCACGCTGGCACTGCCCCGCCCCCCGCCGACGAGACGGTTCTCCTCCGCCTCGAACAGGTAGTCGCCCGGCTCGGTGGGAACGAAGTCGAAGAAGCGCTTCTTGTGGTTCACCAGCTCGCTGTCCTGGTGGACCACCGTCCCGTCGGGGCCCGTCAGGCGATAGGCGATGGTCTGGCCGACGGTCTCTCCGTGCTTGCGTCGCCGCGTGGAGATCTCGACCAGGTGCTCCTCCCCCGCCCGATCGATCCGCAGCACCAGGGGCGGCGAGTCGTCGCGCAGGTCCGCACTTCCCGACGTCACGTGCTGGCCCTCGAGTGCCACCATGTCGATGCCCGCGAGCAGGACGACCCCCAGGCCGATGCCGATGCCCCACTTCTTGAGTGCCGCGTCTTCGATCTCCATCGATCGCTCCACCCGGGAATCCGGGCACACCGGGATTCTTCGGAAGCCCGGGACGCCCCCTTGACCAGCGCAGCGCGTGGACGCCAGGCGTCGGGGGCGGCTCAGCTCCTCGCCCGGGCGGCCAGGGCTCCCAGGATCCCGAGTGCCAGGAGTGTCCCGGTGCCGGGCTCGGGCACCGGCAACCCGACACCGGAGTTCGCCGCGAGCCACTCGGCGTTGTCGCCCGTCAGGGCGTCCGTCCAGACGAAGACCTCGTCGATGGCTCCGTCCCAGCTCGCCTTCGCGCCGTCACCGATCAGGAACAGAGGCTGGTCGCTGAGCGCGGCTCCCGGGGTCGTCGGGAAGTTCGTCTCGCTGGGCGTGTCGAGCACGCCGTCGACGTAGAGACGGGGGATCTGACCGGACTCCCAGACGAAGAGGACGTGGCTCCAGGTGGCGGTCTGCAGACCCGCGCCGGACTCGTACTGGTAGTTGCTGCCGTCGATCATCAGACCGAACTTGATCAGCTCGGTGGTGCTGCCGTTGCCATTCAGCCAGCCCGCCCGGTCGTAGCGCCCGCCCCAGGTGTCCGAGGTGTCCGGCGTGGTCCCGGCGAAGAACGCGCGGTCGACGTCCTGGACGTCGGCGTTGACCCACAGCGAGATCGAGAAGGCGGTCTCGCCTTCGAACGCGCGGTTCAGACCGGCGACCTGGGCGACGTCGTCCGCGCCGTCGAGCTGGAGCGAGTGGTTGCCCGCATACGAGAAGGCCGTGTCGGTCGACCACCCGGCTCCGTTCTGCAGGCTGGCGTCGTGGGTGCCGTGGGAGGCCGTCGCGCTACCGCCGCTGCCCTCGTCGAAGAGCCAGCCGTAGTCCGGGGCGGCCGGCACGACGGGCACCGCGAGCGCGACAGGCGCCGGCAGCAGGAGCGCAAGCCACACGCAGGCCAGTCGCGAGCATCGGAGTGCCGTCGTGCGGGGGATCGCCATCCCAGACCAGGGGTGCAAGCCGCGTACCGTCCCGGAGCGGTGCCAGGCGGGCGGGAGTGCCAGGTCCGGGCCCCGGGTGACGAATCGCGTCCCTTGCAGTGCCGCGTTTCGGCAGGGCGCTATTGCGGACGAAGGCCGGCGTTCTAACCTGCCCGCAGCCACGGACCCCACACGCGGGGGGAGAATGCGATGACGACCACGACGTCCATGTCCATCTCGATTTCCTTCTCGAATCCGAACGCGAGACACTCGCACGGAGACATGACGTTCCATGCAATCGCAACTCTCCGGGGGCCCGACCGATGCGGCCACCCCTGACGAAGCCAAAGGCTCGGCCGAGAGCCCTGCCACCCGCCCTGCAACCACGCGTCGCCCGGGCGCCCGACTCCGCAAGTTCCTCTCCTACTACCGGCCCTATCGCGGTCTGCTGATCGCCGATCTGGCCTGCGCGCTGTTGGTGGCCGCAGTGGCCCTGCTGCTGCCTGTCTGCGCCAACCTCGTGACCAAGCGGCTGATCGACCCGGATCCCCATCCGGACCTGCTCGGAGACATCTACGGCTTCGGCCTGTTGATGCTGGCGCTCGTCGCCTTGCAGGCCGTGTGCACGGTCTTCGTCGACTATCAGGGACACGTGATGGGCGCGAAGATGGAGCGCGACATGCGCCGCGAGCTCTTCGAGCACTACCAGAAGCTGTCTTTCGGCTTCTACGACCGGCA
>JANQSB010000069.1 GCA_028284295.1 Myxococcota bacterium
GCATTTTTTGATGCCGGCACGGCCGCGGGTCCGGCGAGCCGACCCTGCAACCCGACGTGAACGCTGTGCATCCAAGGGCTCGTATCCAGCGATCCCTCGACGCTCCGGGCGCCTTCTCGCGCCGCACCGGCAGGTGCTCTCGGTTCCGAGGGGAGCCCGTCGCGGTCCTTCGGGCGCTTCGCCGGTTGCTACCCTTGGGGTGTCGCCAGGCCCGGCTTCCCGCCGGGTGAGGAGGTTCGGGTGTCGACTCGTCGCTTGCGCTGCGGAGAGATCTGGGGCGGTTTCGCCGAGGACGACCTCGACCTGTGCAGCGGGGCTCTCACGGCGAGCCTGTTCTCCAGCTCGGCCAGGGGCTCCGAGGGCGGTGACGTCTACTACCTGAGTGTCTGCGGTCAGGACCAGCTCACGCGGATCGTACTGGCGGACGTGGTCGGGCACGGGGCCGGCGTGGCGGACGTGAGCCGCTGGCTCTACGAGGCGGTCGAAGCCCGGGTGAACGACTACGACGGTGCGCACGTACTCGAGCAGCTCAACGATCTGGCAGCGGAGCGCGGCATCCGCTCCATGGCCACGGCCGCGCTGGCCTCCGTCGCGGTCACCAAGGCCGGCGCGACCTTCGCCTACGCGGGGCACGCGCCGGCGCTGATCCGACGGAGAGGCGCCGACGGGTGGGTGCCCGCACGCCTCGATCCCGCCGCAGCAACCCATCCGAATGCCCCGCTCGGAGTCGAGCCGGGCGCCCGCTATGACGAGCAGTTCGAGGCGCTGGGGCCGGGCGACCGGGTCCTGATGTACACCGACGGCCTGGTGGAAGGGCGCAACGGAGAGGGGGAGCCCTTCGGCGAGGAGCGACTGCACGCCGTCCTGGAGGCCGAGGGGGGAAGCTCCCTACAAGACCTCAAGCACTCCCTGCTCGACGCGCTGCGGGCGCACAGTCGCGAGGCCCAGCGCCAGGACGACGTCAGCCTCGTGGCACTGGAGGTCACCCCGCGATGACCCGATCTCTCGAGCGGCGATTCGACGCGTGCCCCGAGGAGCTCAAGCAGATCCGGGAAGCCGTGCGCGAAGCGACCCGTGGCTCCGGCCTGGACGAGGAGACGACGGGTGACGTCGTGCTCGCCGTGGACGAGGCCTGCCAGAACATCATCCGCCACGCCTACGGCGGGTGCGAGGGCGGCGAGATCGAGCTGGTCCTTCGCGTCGAGGACGGATCCGTGGTGGTCGAGCTGCGCGACTTCGCGAGCGCGGTGGACCCGGAATGCGTGAAGGGGGAGCGGGATCTCGAGGAGGTCCGTCCCGGAGGCCTCGGGACGCACTTCATGCGGACGTTGATGGACGAGGTGGAGTTCGTCGAGTGCTCGGACCGCGGCAACCTGCTGCGCATGCGCAAACGCCTGGCCGACCGGGCCTGAGGAAGACCGGATGGCGATGGAGCAACGAGTCGAGGAGGTGGAGCGCGGCGTCGTCGTGCGGCTCGGCGGCGAGGTGGACCTCGAGCAGGCGCCTCGCGTGCGGGACCTCCTGCTGCGCAAGGTCTCGCAGCATCCCATGGTGCTGGTCGACCTCTCGGCGGTCGACTACCTGGACAGCTCGGGCCTCGCCTCCCTGGTGGAGGCCCTGCAGGCCGCCCGCAAGCGGCGCTCCGCGTTTGGCCTGGCCGACCTGTCACCCGCTTCGAGACGGGTGATCGAGCTGGGCCGCCTCGATCGGGTCTTCTCCATCTACGCGAGCGTGGAGGAAGGTCTCGATGGCAGCGCCTGAGGACCGGGCCGTCGCCCGGCCCATCGCGGCGCTGGGCCGGCGTGTCGCCCTGGGCCTCGACGCGGTCGGCTATGGGGCGTCTCTGCTCGGGCAGTCGACCTACTGGCTCGCGGTCGGGCGGCGGAAGCGACAGCCGGTCCGGGCCGCACCGGTGGCGCGCGAGATGATGAGCGTCGGCGTCTCTGCCATCCCGATCGTCAGTGTGCTGGCCGGGACGATCGGCGTCATGCTGGCGCTTCAGGGCATCGACGCGCTCGAACCCTTCGGCGCCCAGGACCAGGTGACCTTCGGCGTCGCCCTCTCCATCACCCGGGAGTTCGCGCCACTGATCACCGGGATCATCGTCGCGGGCCGCAGCGGCGCCGCGCTGGCGGCTCGCCTCGGGACCATGCAGATCAACAACGAGATCGACGCCCTCTCCGTGATGGGCATCCATCCGGTCCGCTATCTCGTGGTCCCGAGCCTGCTCGCCCTGATCGTGATGGTCCCGGCGCTGTCGATCTGGGCGGACGGCCTGGCACTCGGCGCCGCCGGCCTCTACGTGACCTCCGACCTGGGCATGACCTTTCCCGCCTACCTGGATGGGGTGCGAGCGGCGCTGGAGCCCGGCGACGTGATCCACGGTGTCGCCAAGGCCGCGATCTTCGGCGCCCTGATCGCCCTGGTTGCCGTGGTCAACGGAAGCCAGGTTCGAGGTGGCGCGGAGGGCGTGGGCCGGGCGACCACGCACTCCGTCGTGCAGTCGATCACCTTGATCGTACTGGCGGACCTGATCTTCGTGTTCGCGGCTACCCGCTGACGTGGCGACCGACGTCGCGGGCGGCGAGCCCGAGCACGAGCAGAAGGTGGTCGAGGTAGAGGACCTGGTGGTCCGCTACGGCGATCGCGAGATCCTCCACGGCGTCTCCATGGACGTCCGTCGCGGGGAGGTCATGGTGATCATGGGTGGCAGCGGCTCGGGCAAGAGCACGCTGCTGAGACACCTCCTGCACCTCGAGCGCCCGGCGTCGGGCCGTATCCGGCTCCTGGGTCACGAGGTCTGCGGCATGGACGACCTGGAGTGGACCGCCTTCTCGCGCCACCTGGGCGTGGCCTTTCAGAGCGGGGCGCTCTTCAGCTCGATGACCGTCGGCGAGAACGTCCTGCTGCCGCTCCGCGAGCACACCCAGCTCGACGAGTCCACCATGGAGATCATGATGCGGCTCAAGCTGGAGGTGGTGAGCCTGGCGGGGTTCGAGAACCTGCTCCCTTCGGAGCTCTCCGGTGGCATGATCAAACGGGCGGCGTTCGCCCGAGCCATCATCATGGACCCGGCACTCCTCTTCTGCGACGAGCCTTCGGCGGGGCTCGACCCGGTCGTTGCGGCGTCCCTCGACGAGCTCATCCTGCGCCTGCGCGATGCGCTCGGAATGACGATCGTGGTCGTCACCCACGAGCTCGACAGTGCCTTCCGGATCGCGGACCGGATCACCGTCCTGGACCGCGGCCACGTCCTGATCTCCGCCTCGGTGGATGCGGTGCGAAGCAGCGACGATCCGCGGGTCCAGGATCTGCTGAACCGTCGCTTCGAGGAGGAGGTCCCGGACCCGGAGGAGTACCTCAGCCGACTCACGGGCGAGCGCTTCGAGGCGGTGGACTGATCGGTGCGGCTCCGGGACGAGCAACGCAGCTATCTCCTGGCTGGCGCCTTCGTGCTGGCGATGATCGCGGCGGGGGTCACCTGGGTCGCCGTGCTGGCTGGCGTGACCGGACGGACGGACGGGTACAGCACGCGCTTCGACAGCGTCCTGGGCCTGGCCGACGGAAGCCAGGTCCTGTTCGAGGGCTACCGCATCGGCGTCATCGACGGCATCGAGCCGATGCCCGAGGGCGACTTCCGGGTGCGGCTCTCGGTCGAACAGGGTTGGCCCATCCCGGCCGACAGTCGGGTGCGCCTGGCGAGCTCCGGTCTGCTGGCGGCCGTCGTGTTGAACATCGAGCGTGGGACCTCGGATGAGATGCTCGACCCCGGAGCCGAGATCGAGAGCGTGCGTGCAGCGGACGTCTTCGCGTCGGTGCAGGAGCTGGCGGACGAGCTGTCGCTGCTGGTGCGCGATCAGATCACGCCGCTCGTCAGCTCCGTGGGGGAGCGTGCGCCACGCGTGCTGGAGAACCTCGACAGCTTCGCCGTGCAGCTGGACCAGGCCGGCCAGGAGCTGGGTCACATCCTGAGCGAGGACAGCCACGAACGCATCGACCGCATCCTCGGAAACCTCGAGCGCGGCAGTGCCGGTGCCGAGGATCTGCTGGAGGGCCTGAGCCGCAGTCGCGAGCGGGTCGACTCGGTCCTGGTCGACGTGGACGAGCTGATGAGCCGTTCGGGCCCCGACCTGGAGGCCTCACTCGCAGACCTGCGGGTCAGCCTCGAAGCACTGGCCCGGCGCTCGGACGCGATCACGCACCATCTCGAGGCGACGACCCGGAACCTGAACGAGTTCAGCCAGAGTCTGCGCCGGGACCCGTCGCTGCTGCTGCGGGGTAGCGACGGCGTAGAGCCCGTTCCGGGGGAGCGATCCGAGTGAGAGTCTGGCGACTCGCGGCGTTCGTCGGGCTGCTGGCGGCACTGGGCGCGGGCTGTCTGGGTGGGGGCTCCTCGGCCGCGGCCCGTCACTT
>JANQSB010000075.1 GCA_028284295.1 Myxococcota bacterium
CGTCGCCCTCGAGACGCCGCCGGGCCTCGTGCTTCCCCCGATGGTGGCCTTCGAGGCGCAGCATCGCGGGACCCGCACCGTGGAGGGACGCGCCACGGCCCCGGGCGTGTTCCGCGTGCTGGCGCGGACCGGCACCGATGGGGGTCCGCTCGAGGCCGAGTCCAACCCGCTGACGGTGCGGGAGGGGATCCAGCCGACCTTGTGGGGCGACCTGCACGGTCACTCCCACCTCTCCGACGGAACCGGTACGCCCGAGGACTTCTACGACTACGCGCGCAACGTGGCGGGCCTCGACGTGGCGGCCCTGACCGACCACGACCACTGGGGCATGCGTTTCCTGGACGCGAGCCCCGGGAACTGGGAGCGGATCCGCGAGGCCGCTCGCGACGCCTACGAGCCCGGCCGCTTCGTCACCCTGCTCGGCTACGAGTGGACGAGCTGGCTCCAGGGCCACCGGCACGTCCTGTACTTCCGGGACGTCGGCGAGGTGCTGAGCTCGATGGATCGCCGCTACGAGACGCCGGACCAGCTGTGGGACGCGCTCCGCGGCCTCGACGCGCTGACCTTCGCCCATCACTCGGCCGGGGGACCCGTCTCCGTCAACTGGAGCTTCGCGCCCCCGCCGGACCTCGAGCCGGTGACCGAGATCGCCTCGGTGCACGGCAGCAGCGAGGCGCGTGACTCGCCGGCCTCGATCTACAACCCGGTCCCCGGCAACTTCGTCCGGGACGTGCTGCGCGTCGGCTATCGCTTCGGGTTCATCGGCAGCGGCGACAGCCACGACGGGCACCCGGGCCTGTCCGGCATCGCGGCCAACGGGACCTCCGGACTGGCGGCCATCCACGCCCACGAGCACACCCGGGAGGCGGTCCTCGAGGCCCTGCGCGCCCGACGTACCTACGCGACCAACGGGCCCCGCATCCACCTGGAGGTCTCCCTCGAGTCCGCGACCGATGGGCCCGGCCAGCGCTTGCGGCTGACGCTCGCCGGCACCGCCCCCTTCGAGCGGGTCGACTTCATTCGCAGCGGGCTCGTCGCGACGGTGGCGGTCGACGGCCAGCGCGAGCTGAGCCTCGAGCGCGAGATCCCGGCCCTCGGTCGCGGGGAGTTCCTCTACGTCCGGGCCGTGCAGGAGGACCGCGGCACCGCCTGGTCGAGCCCCTTCTACGGCGCCGATCCGGAAGCCGCAGAGGCCGGAGGATCCGAGGCCGGAGCCAGCGACTGAGACGGCCCGGCGGATGAGCGAGCCCCTCGTCTCGATCCTGCTGCCCGTGTTCGACGCGGAGAGCACGCTCCCCGCCTGCCTCGAGAGCATCCGGCGCCAGCGCGAGACGCGATTCGAGTGCATCGTCGTCGACGACGGATCGCGCGACGGCAGTGCCGGGATCATCCGCGAGCTGGCTCGACGCGACCCCCGCTTCCGGCTGCTCGAACGGCCCCACGCGGGGATCGTGCCGGCCCTGGACGCGGGGCTGGCGGCCTGTGGGGCACCGCTGGTCGCCCGCATGGACGCCGACGACTGGATGCACCGCGACCGGCTCGCGCTGCAGTGTGCGGCACTCGACGACAACCCGGACTGGGCGGGCGTCGGTGCGCGGGTTCGGATCTTCCCGCGACGTCACCTCACGGAGGGCCGTCGTCGCTACGAGTCCTGGCTGAACGGCATCGGGACTCCCGACCAGGTGCGCGCCGAGGCCTTCGTGGAGTGTCCGATCGCCCACCCGACCCTGACCGTGAGGCGCGCGGTCCTATCCCGCCTCGGCTACCGCGACGCCGGCTGGGCCGAGGACTACGACCTCGTGCTGCGGATGCTCGCGGAGGGCGAGAGCCTGGGCGTGGTGCCGCGACGGCTGCTCGGGTGGCGGGACGAGGCGACGCGACTCTCCCGCACCGACCCCCGCTATGCGCTCGAGCGCTTCACCGCCTGCAAGGCCGCCCATCTCGCCGGGGGCCTGCTCGCCGCCAGCGACGAGTACCTGCTCTGGGGCTACGGGGACACGGGCCGGTCCCTGCGGCGGGCGCTGCTCGCACACGGCAAGCAGCCGAGCCACATCGTGGAGCTCCACCCCGGGCGGCTGGGCCAGCGCATCCACGGGGCCCCGGTGATCCCACCCGAGGCCCTGGACGGGGTGCCCCGCCGGCCGCTCGTCGCCTCGGTCGCGGGCCTGGATGCCCGAACCCGCATCCGGAAGGCCCTGGAACGACTCGGACGGCGCGAGGGAGTCGACTTCGTGTGCGCGGCCTGACCCGCGCGGGTACCGTCACGGGTCCGTCGCCCGGCCGAGATCGTGAAGGCCCGGGCCCGATTCCGCCACACCCGACCGCAGGACGCCCCCGACATGCCCGGGCTCGACGACTCGATCCTCGCACCGCTCGTCGCGCTGCTCTCCCGGGGCGGCCTGGTGATGGGCGTACTGCTGGCGCTGTCCCTCGCCGGGGCGACGATCTTCGTCGCCAAGCTGCAGCAGTTCGCGCGCCTGCGGATCTGGAGCCGCGCCTGGATCGACGAGACCGTGGACCGGGCGCGACGCGGCGACGGCGCCGGCGCCCTCGCCCACGCGCGCAGCCAGCGCGGGCCGATCGCCCGGGTGCTCGCCATCGCCCTCGAGGAGCGGATGCGACCCGAGCTGAGCGCCGAGGCCCTGCGCGAAGAGGTCCAGCGGGCGGGCGACGCGGAGATCGCGGCCCTCGAATCGAACCTGCGAGGACTCGAGGTGATCGGCACGCTGGCCCCCCTGCTCGGCCTGCTGGGAACCGTGCTCGGCATGATCCGCGCGTTCATGCGCCTGGAAGAGGCCGGTGCCCGGGTGGATCCCGGTCTGCTCTTCGGCGGCATCTGGGAGGCGCTGCTCACGACCGCGGTC
>JANQSB010000076.1 GCA_028284295.1 Myxococcota bacterium
GAACTCGGTCGCCGTCTCGGTCGCCACGGCCCTGCTGCTCGTCGCCGGCAGCGCCTCGGCCCGCAACATCGTCGTCAACGGCCAGGTCCTCAACGCCGAGCAGATCGCCATCCTCGACCGCGCGACCTGCACCCGGGTTCCGGCCGGCCGCTACTGGGTGCTCCCGAACGGCGCCTGGGGCTACGAGGGCATCCCGCTGGTGGCGGGCTTCATCGGAGAGCTCTGCGTGGCGCCCCCGCCCGTGGCCGCCGCCCCCGGGCCCGAAGAGGGCGGGCGCTACATCGGCCTGTCGGAGCGCGGCCTGCTCTACTCGCCCGGCGAGCTGCTTCGCTGAGCGGGCAGGCCCGTCGCCCGGCTCAGAAGCTGTACTCGAGCCGGACGAAGAAGCGGTCATTGTCGCCGACCTTGTCGAAGCCCGGCGTGCGGCCCTTCTGATACAGGATGATGCCTCCGGTCAGGACCAGGGCGTCGCGCAGGTCGTAGGCGGCCTCCAGCCGGGCGATGCTGCCCAGGTCGGCCCGGGTCCCCAGGACCACGCCGAGGGCGGTCACCCGCAGTCGCGAGTTGAGGAAGTCCGCCGTGGCGCGCAGCGCGCTCTCCACGACGTGCCGCTTCGCGAAGGCCACCTTCACGCCCTGGAAGGTGCTCTTCATGCGCTGGTCGAAGCGGAAGATGTGCCGGTTGACCACCTCGAAGGCGACGGTGAGGTCGCTCACCCCGTAGTACTCGACGCCCGCCATCCAGTCGAGGCGGTCCTTGTCGACGACGTCGCCGTCGGGGGGGAAGACGCTCACGTCGATGCGGTTGTACTCGACGTCCTGGAACCAACCGATCTCCCCCTTGAGAAGCCAGCTCCCGAAGGTGAGGTTGCCGCCGGCCCCCAACAGGGTGACCAGCGGGTGGCGTTGGATGGCACCGCCCAGGGGCTCCGCGAGCAAGGGCTGGTTGAGGTACACCCGGGCTGCGTAGAAGGACAGGTCCCAGCCCGAGAAGCTCCCGGTCAGCGCGCCGCCGTACTCGGGGTCGTCGAAGAACGGGTCCGGCTTGTCGGAGGGCGGGTCGATGAGCAGCGGCGTCGGGTTGAAGTCGTTGCCGATGGGCGGGTTGCGGTCCTGACGGAACTCCGGAACCACCAGCAGCTGCAGGTTCCAGCGACCGAACTCCCGGGGAATCCACTTCGGGAAGTAGTCGACGCGCGCCATCGTCACCGGTAGACGCAGGTTCTCGATGTCCACCACGCCGGGCTCGCGGTTGTCGAGCGGATTCAGGACGTCGAGGACGCGCAGGGTGTCGGACCGGCCCCAGTTGACGATCTGACGACCGAGCTTGACGTCGAGACTCTTCGTGGGGCTGCCCTGGATCCAGACCTCCAGGAAGTCGACCTCCCACTCGTAGTCGTCCAGGACGTCGTTGGTGTACGAGCTTCGTCCCTTCAGCAGGTACACGAAGTCGTAGAACCCGTAGCCCTCCACCCGCATCTTCCACTCCGCGGGCAGGAAGAGGTCGAGCTGCAGGTTCAGCTGCGCGCGCATCCGCGAGAGGTTGCCCCAGTGCGTCCCGAGCTCGTCGGGTTGGCGGTTCGGACCGGCCTCCGCGTTGTGGCTGATGAAGTTGTAGGACGCGCCGAGACTGAGGTCGCCGTTGAGCTCCCAGAAGCGGGCGCTGGTCGCGGGGCCGGGATCCTCGGAGGACGCCTCGGACCCGGAGTCCGCGTCCTCCTCGAAGCCCCAGTCGTCCTCGTCGTCGAATCCGTAGTCGTCCGCCGACGATTCGTCGCCGACCGTTCCGTCGGACTCGTCCGCGTCGAAGCCCCAGCTGTCGGTCTCCCCGGCAGCAGCTTCTTCGGCGCTCCAGGCGGGAGTGGAGTCGGCCGCGCTGGCCAGGATGATCGTGACCGCCGCGAGGACGGAAGGCGCGGCCGCCCGCCCGGGGCCTGCGCGGGGCACCCCCCTGGTCAGAGCCCCTTCTCGAGTTGCCGCGTCGAGAAGAGGTCCTCGTCGAGATCCTGGTTGAAGCGGACATCGTGACTGCGCAACACGGTCTTGTGGACCGTGGCCTTGCCCTTCTTGGTGGTCATCGTGATCTCGGTGGCCACCCAGATCCCGTCGATCTGCTCGAGCTTCTTCACGTCCATGTACTTGTTGCGTTGGCCCTTCTTCACCCAGCTCTTGGCTCTCACGACCACGTGATTGTCCTTGCGCACGAAGCTCACCGACTTCGTATACCCGGTCTCGTCCCTCTCCTTCTCGGTCCGCGGGACCGACTCGATCACCCAGACCGGATGACCCCGCACCTCGCTCTCTTCCAGCAGGCGGTAGTCGTAGGCCGCCAGCGGTCGCTCCGTCATGTCCGCGTAGCTGAAGTCCGACCCCATGAAGGAGCCGCTCTTGTCACCGGCTGCGATGCGCTTGGTCTTGCCCAGCGCCGGCAGGTAGAGCCACTGGTCGTCGTCCCGGTCCTCGTCGTCGTAGTCGTAGGTGAGGAAGCCGGTCTCCTTCACGTCCGCGGGCTCCAGGAAGAACATCAACGAGTAGTCGTCCGGGCCGAACTCCTTGGCGAAGGATCGGATCCGACGCACGCGCTCGTTGCCGCGCTTGTCGATCAGGACCATCTCGAGCTCCGAGATGCCGTTGTCTCCGTCGTCGCGGTCCTGCACCGCCTGCATGATGGCGCGCGCATCCCCAGGGTCGGCCCAGGCGGCGGGCCCCGGAAGGAGCAGCGTCGAGACGGCCGCGCACGCCAGCACCCGGATCCGCTTCACGACAGAGCGCATGCCGAGAGTCAAGCAGCGATCCCGGCCCCCAACAAGGCGGAATGCTGCCGCGATGTGCTGCATGGAACACGATCCGCCGTACGGTCATGATGGCTCCGCGCCCGACCCCGCCCGCTTCGGAGAACCGTCGTGGAGTCCTCACCCTCGCCCGGCCAGCGGATCGAGCGCGCCTTCGCCCGCTGGGGCCACTGGATCTGCGGCCACCGCACCCTGGGCATCCTGCTTCCGGCGCTGGTGACCGTCTTCTTCGTCTCGTGGCTGCCCGAGATGCAGGTCGACAACTCCGCCGAGAGCTTCCTCAACAAGGGAGAGCCCGCGGCGAAGCGCTTCGACGCCTTCCGCAAGGAGTTCGGCCGGGACGACCTGATCCTCCTGGCCCTGCGCCCCCCCGAGGTCTTCGACCTCGGCTTCCTCTCGACCCTGCGAGAGCTCCACGATGCCCTCGAATCGGAGCTGCCCTACGTCGAGGAGGTCACCAGCCTCGTCAACGCACGCTCGACGCGCGGCGAGGGCGACACCCTGGTGGTCGAGGATCTGATGGAGGACTGGCCCCGGGGCGCCGCCGAGGTCGACGCCCTGAAGCAGCGGGTCCTGGCAAACCCGCTCTACCGAAACACCCTGATCTCCGAGGACGCCCGCCTCACCACCGTCACCGTCGAGCCCTTCACCTACTCCACGCATCAGGACGACGGCGCCCGAGCGGACGAGTTCGGCGGCTTCGACGAAGAAGAGCTCGACGGCTTCGACGACGGAGGTCCCGACGAGGCGGAAGGCCTCCAGTACCTGACCAGTCCCGAGCTGGCCGAGCTGTCGGCCGCCCTCGACGCGGTGGTCGAGCGCTTCCGCGCCGACGGGCTCGAGATCCACGTCGCCGGCGCACCCACGCTCACGACCACGATCAACAACTACATGATCCACGACCTCACGGTCTACATGGGCCTGGCCTTCGTCGTGATCGGCGTGCTCCTCTACGTCCTCTTCCGTCGCGTGCTGGGCGTGCTGATCCCCATGCTCGTGGTCTTCCTCTCGCTCGGCACCACCCTCGGCATCATGGTGGTCCTGGGGATGCCGGCCTCCGCGGCGGCCCAGATGCTGCCCATCTTCCTGCTGGCGGTCGGAGTCTGTGACGCCGTCCACCTGCTGGTCATCGTCTACCAGCGGCTCGCCGAGGGCGATTCGCGCGAGGACGCCATCGCGTTCGCGCTGGGCCACTCGGGCCTGGCGATCGTGATGACGAGTCTCACGACGGCCGCCGGAATGCTCTCCTTCGCCGGTGCGGAGCTCGCGCCGGTGGCGGTCCTGGGTCTGATCACGCCCATCGGGATCGGTCTGGCCCTGCTCTACAGCCTGGTCCTGCTGCCGGCCCTGCTCGCCAGCGTTCCGCTGGTGTCGCGCTCCCGCCGCGCCGGGCGAAGGACTTCGGACTGGCTCGGCCAGCAGCTCGCGACGGTCGGAGACGCGGCCTCGCGGCGCCCGCTGACGGTGCTGACCGCCGCCGCCGCCGTCGCCGGGCTCGCGATCGTCGGGGCCTCACAGGTCCGCTTCGCCCACAACGGCATGAACTGGTTCCCGCCCGAGGAGCCCCTGCCGCGGGCGTCGGCGCTGATCGATCGCGAGCTGCGCGGCAGCATCACCCTGGAGGCGGTGGTCGATACCGGGCGCCCGAACGGCTTGCACGAGCCCGACGTGCTGCGGCGCATCGACGACGCCATGCGCCGGGCGGAGCGAATCGTCCAGGAGCCCGTCTTCGTCGGCAAGGCCACCTCGATCACCGACGTCGTGAAGGAGACGCACCGGGCCCTCAACGAGAATCGCGACGAGTTCTACGTGCTTCCCGACGACCGGCGCCTGATCGCACAGGAGCTGCTCCTCTTCGAGCAGAGCGGAACGGACGACCTCGAGTCCCTGGTCGACAGCCGCTTCCAGCGCGCGCGTGTGAGCTTCCGCATCCCCTGGACCGACGCGCTCCTCTACCCGGCGCTGATCGACGAGATCGAGGGCGAGCTGCGGGACGCCCTGGGCCCCGAGCTTGCCGCCGACATCGAGATGACCGGACTGCTGGTGGTCCTCGCCGAGGTCTTCGACTCGCTGCTCCGCAGCATGTCGCGCTCCTACCTGCTGGCCTTCGCACTGATCACGCCCATGATGATGATCCTGCTGGGCTCGCTCTCGCGCGGGCTCCTCAGCATGGTGCCCAATCTGCTGCCCGTACTGATCACCCTGGGTGTGATGGGCTGGATGGGCATGCCCCTGGACATCTCGACCATCACCATCGGCGCCATCGTGATCGGCATCGCCGTGGACGACACCATCCACTTCATGCACAAGTTCCAGCGCTACTACGAGGACACCGGCGATGCCCACGCCGCGATCCGCGCGACCCTGCGAACGACGGGCGCCGCCCTGCTCTTCACCACCCTCGTTCTCTCGGGCGGCTTCGCGATCATCTCCCTCGGGACCCTCGTCAACATCCAGAACTTCGGGATCCTGACCGCCATCGCGACGATCTCGGCCTTCCTGGCCGACGTGCTGGTCGCGCCGCCCCTGATGGTCCTGGCCACGCGCTACCGCGAGTGGAAGGCCGCCCGCCGGTCGAGCGCGCCGGCTTGAGCCTTCCGCCAGGGACCGGCCGCGGCTCCGGCCCGGCCGGTTCCGGCGTCATTCGAAGAGCCCTTGCAGCTCCGCCAGGTCGTGGATGCGGTGGTCGGGCGCTGGGCCGTCGTGCGCGAGGAGGCGCTGCTCCGGATCGGCGATCCGCCGGGTGATCCACGCGGTGCGCATGCCGACGGCATTCGCGCCCCCGACGTCCGCCGACAGGTTGTCGCCGACGTGCAGGGTCTCGGCCGGATCCGTACCGAGGGCCTCGAGGACGGAGCGGAAGATCTCGGGGCGCGGCTTGCGAATGCCGACGGCGTCCGAGATCACGACGACGTCGAGGTGCTCCTGGAGTCCGGAGTCGCGCAGGACCTCGAGTGCGGTCTCGGAGTGGCTGAAGTTCGAGCACAGGGCCAGCGGAACCCGGGCACGCAGCGCCGCCAGCACCGTCGGATGGTGGTCCAGAGAGCCGACCTGCTCGCGCAGGGCTCCCATGTGGACCCGGGTGAGGTCGCGAACCAGGGACTCGTCGGCGACGCCCAGTCGCTCGACGACCGCCCCGAATCGCTCGCCGGTGGGCAGCTCGAGCCCCTTCTGGTATCGGCTCTTGCGGAACTCGCGGTCGACCTCGCGCAAGGTGGCCGCGAAGGCAGCGAACTCGAGATCGGGCAGCACCCGCAGCGCGGCCCGGTGGAGGGCGGGCGCCGTCCCCGCCACCCGGATGCCCTCGTACTCGACCGGTGCGATGCGCTCCATGTAGAGGTCGACGAGCGTGTCGAAGAGATCGAAGACGATGGCGCCGATGCGTCCTCCGGCGCTCACGAGACGAGCCCGATCTCGCGCAGCCGCTCGTCCAGGAAGCGCCCGGCGGTGATGGGCGGGTGCCGACGGGGCCGCTCCCGGCTCACGAACTCGGGACGGACGGACAGGTCGCACTCGCGCCTCGGGTGCAGGAAGAAGGGCAAGGCATAGCGACTGCGCGACTCGCTTCCTTCCGGAGTGACCACCCGGTGGGTGGTCGCCGGAATCCAGTCATTGGTCATGCGCGCGAGCATGTCTCCCGCGTCCACCACGATCTGACCCGGCGGAACTTCGACGGCGATCCAGTCGTTCGCCCCCGGAGGTCGGATTTCGAGACCGGCATCGGTGGCCTCGCACAGCAGGGTGATCAGATTGATGTCTTCGTGGGCGGCGGCCCGGACGCTGGCGGGATCGCGACCCTGGGGCAGCGGGGGGTAGTGGACCGCGCGCAGGATGCTGTCGCCGTCCGCCACCTCGCTCGAGAGTGCGTCCCGCGGCAGGCCCAGGGCCTCCGCGAGAGGCTCGAGGAGACGGACCGCACAGCCCTCGAGTGCCGCGTAGAGCGCCAGGGCATCCTCCCGCATCCCCGGCTGTCCTTCGGGCCAGACGTTGGCGAGGAAGCGGGGGTCGCCGGGCGCGTCGCGTCCGACGTGGAAGAACTCCTTCAGATCCGGTGCGCCGCTGTCCCGGGCGTGCTCGACTCCGAAGGCCGTGAAGCCACGCTGGCCGTCGGCACCGGCCGTGCAGCGACGCTTCTCGTCGTCGGCACGCGCGAAGAAGCGCTCGAAGTGGGCGTAGACGCGCCGGATCAGCTGCGCGGCGACCCCGTGCTCGGCGACCCGCACGAAGCCGAGCTCACAGAGCGACTCGCGCAGGCGCGCCCCGAAGCGGTCCCGCTCTTGGGCGACGGGGGACGATGCGTCGCTCAGGGCCACCACCGGGACGGCGTTCATCGACCTATAATACGGCGACCCGGGAAGGAGAACACGTCATGTCCAGCGGCCTCTTCGAGAAGGTCCAACGAGAGGCCACCTACCTCGGTGCGGGCGCGCGCATCCTGTGGCGGATGCGGCGCTTCACGTCGGGTGGCTTCACGGCAGCCGATCTGATCGAGCAGTGGGCCCGGAAGACCCCCGACGCGGAGGCGATCCGCTTCGAAGGTCGCAGCACCAGCTACGGCGAGCTGGACGCGGCCGGGGATCGCTTCGCCGCCTGGGCACAGAGCGCCGGCGTGGAACGCGGCGACGTGGTGGCCCTGCTGATGGAGAACCGGCCGGAGTACATGGCCTGCTGGCTCGGGCTGGCGAAGATCGGGGCCATCGGCGCGCTGATCAACACGAACCTCCGCGGCGCGCCCCTGGCCCACTGCCTGGGGGTCTCCGAAGCCAGGCACCTGGTCCTGGGGGACGAGCTGCGCGACGCCTACCTCGGAGTTCGAGAGCAGCTCGAGACCGAGCCCCGGGTGTGGCTCGCATCGGACCCGGCGACCGAGCCCCGCGGCGCCCTCGAGCCGGGCTGGGAGGACCTCGACGCGGCCCTCGAAGCGCAGCGCGGCGCTCCGGACCCCGCGGCGCGGGCCCGGGTCTCCCAGAAGGACAAGCTCTTCTACATCTACACGAGCGGCACCACCGGAAACCCGAAGGCCGCCAACATCTCGCACTACCGCTTCCTCTACGTCTCCGCCGCGTTCTGCGGGATGGCGGGCGCCACCGCCCAGGATCGCATGTACGTGGTGCTCCCCCTCTACCACTCGGCCGGCGGCATGTGCGCCATCGGGCTGACCTTCGCGGCCGGCGGCACCGTGGTCCTGCGGCGCCGCTTCTCGGCCTCGAAGTTCTGGGAGGATTGCCGCAGCGAGGGCGTCACGTTGTTCCAGTACATTGGAGAGCTGTGCCGCTATCTCCTCAACGTTCCTCCGGAAATGGGAGAGAACGAGCATCGGATCCGGCTCTGCCTGGGGAACGGCCTGCGACCCGACATCTGGGAGGAGTTCCAGGAGCGCTTCGCGATCCCGAAGATCCTCGAGTTCTACGGTGCCACCGAGGGCAACGTCGCCCTCTTCAACGCGGACGGCCGGGTGGGCGCGATCGGTCGCATGTCGCCCCTGATGCGGCGCGTGATGAAGATCAAGCTCGTCCGCTTCGACGTCGACCGCGAGGTGCCGGTCCGCGGCGACGACGGCTTCTGCATCGAGTGCGGGCCCGGCGAGACCGGCGAGGCCATCGGGCGCATCCCCAGCGATCCGAACGCACCGCTCGGACAATTCGAGGGCTACACGGACGAGAAGGCGACGGCGAAGAAGGTCCTGCGCGACGTGGCCGAACCCGGGGACGCCTGGTTCCGGACCGGCGACCTGATGCGCATGGACGAGGACGGCTACTTCTATTTCGTGGATCGTATCGGGGACACCTTCCGTTGGAAGGGCGAGAACGTGTCGACGAACGAGGTGGCCGAGGTCCTCGGCCGCCAGCCCGGCGTCAAGGAGGCGAACGTCTACGGCGTGACGGTCCCGGGGGCCGACGGCCGGGCGGGCATGGCGTCCCTGGTGGTGGATCCCGACTTCGACCTGAAGGGACTCCACGATGCGGTGCACCGCGAGCTCGCGACCTATGCCCGCCCGCTCTTCATCCGACTCCAGCGGGAGATGCAGATCACCGGAACCTTCAAGCACCGCAAGGTCGACCTGGTGAAGGAAGGCTTCGACCCGGAGGCGGTTCCGGACCTGCTGTACTTCGACGACCCGGAAGAGCGCGCCTACGTGACCCTCGACGCGGCGATGAACGAGCGGATCCGCTCCGGTCAGGTCCGGATCTGAACGCATGAGCCCCTCTTCGAGCCCCGCCCCTGCGGCAGTTGCCGCCGTCGTCCGCCCCACGCCCCGTTCGCTCGCCCTCGTCGTGGGCCTCGGTGTCGCCAACGCGCTCTGGGCCCTGTTCCAATGGACCCAGCTCGTCGCAGCGCGTACGGGTGGCAGCTCGTTCTGCGGACTGAACGACGAGGGGAGCTGCGCCGGGGTCTGGGACTCGGCCTTCGCGACCGCCGTGCACGAAGCGACCGGCATTCCCGTGGCGGGATGGGGGCTGGTGTGGAGCCTCCCCGCGATCCTGCTGCCCCTCTGGACCCTGGTCCTGCGAGCGAATGCGGAGGACCGCGAGGCCGCCCACGAGCCGGTGAACGCCTGGCTCGGAACCCTCTGGCTCTCGATCGGCGGGCTCGTGGCCGTCGTCGTGCTGATCGCGGCCAGCCTGGTGCACGGAGCCCTGTGCAGCACCTGCGCGCTCACCTACACGCTGGTGACCGCCTATGCGGCCACCTGCTTCGTCCAGACGCCGCCCTGGCGGCTGCCGCTGACGCGGGGCATCTCGCCGGCCGCGCTGACCCTGGCCGTCTCGTGCGCCCTCCTCTTCGTCCCCGGTCTGCAGACTCCCATGAACGAGGCCGCCGAGGGACGCAAGGCCCTGCTCAAGGTCGCCGGTGAGGAAGCCGCCACCCTGGGTCGGGACGATGAAGCGGCGCCGGCGGAGGAAACGGGTCCCCTGGCCCGCGTCGGCGAGCTGCTCGCCGAGCTGCCCCCGCAGCTCCAGCAGCTCTTCGCCGACGAGCTCCTGCGCTATGCGCACGCGTCTCCGCCCCCGATTCGGCCGCCGCGATCCCTGATCGGGTCCGCGGATGCTCCGGTACGCCTGACCGAGTTCACCGACGCACTCTGCAGCCATTGCGCGACCCTGCACGAGACGCTGGGCCAGCTGCGCGCGGCGCTTCCTGCCGACGCCTTCTCCATCGAGGCCCGGCACTTCCCCCTGGACGCCGCCTGCAATCCCGAGATCCAGGCCGAGTCGACCCAGCCCGTGCGCTGCCTGGCCGCCCGCGCGGCCATCTGCATGGAGGGCCGACCCGAAGCCTTCGAGTTCTCGGGCCTGGTCTACGGCCATCAGCGGGCCCTCGACGACGAGCAGATCTTCCGCCTCGCCGGCGGCTGGATCTCCCGGGAAGAGCTCGAGAGCTGCGCGAGCTCGCCGGCCACGGACACCAAGCTGCAGGACGACATCGCCTGGGCGATCCAGCACGAGATCGCGGGAACGCCGCTGGTGCTCCTGAACGGAAGGCCCGTGGCGCCCTTCGGCCCGCTGCTCTACGCGCTCATCCTGACCGGCGGCGACGCCTCGCACCCCGTGTTCGACGGGCTGCCCCGGGGCGTGCTGCGCGATCCCCACGAGGATCACGCGCACTGAGCGTTCGCTGACGTCCTTCTTCGAGCAGCCGATCGCTCCGCGGTCGGGTACCGCGGCCTCAGCACTCCGGGGGAGTCCGCGCTAGCGCAACGGCTCGGGCTGGGTGTTCTCGCGCCGCAGACCGATGCCGAGCGGACCGCGGGGCAGATACACGCGTCGAGGCTCACCGTCCCGCACGAGGTCCAGGGACACGGTGCGTCCGGGCTGGCCATCAGTGGTGGCGTCTCGCAGGTCCGACGGAGCGAAGATGCGTCGTCCCTCGTAGCGCAGAACCACGTCTCCCGGTGCGAGGCCTGCGATCTCGGCTTCGGAGTTCGCGATCACCCGCTTCACCACCACCCGGTTGAAGCGACCCGAGGCGTGGAGGATCCAGTCGTAGGCGTCGTCGCCGTACTCGTCGCGCAGCTCCTTGTAGCGCGCGTCGAGTTCGCGAACCTCGCGGCCGTAGCGTGGACGCCCGATCCACCCCTCGCGCGTCGCCTGGTCTCGCAGATAGAGACGCTCGAGCTCGATCTCGGCGAAGAGCTCCCGCAGCGCGGCGACTTCCGACTCGGCGAAGCCGGCCTGGGAGAGAAGGTCGTCGTCCAGCCAGTACTCACCGGGCTCGCGCGACGGGGCGGCGGGCTTCGGGGTCGTCGAGTCGTCGGAGCGCTCGTCGGTGTCGGGAGCCTCGGCCGGAGGCGCCGCGGACGCGAGCCGCTCCTCCAGCGCGAGCCGACGCGTGCGCTCGTCCCGCAGCTCCGCGCGCAGGGCCTCGAGCTCGGCGACGCGTTCGGCCTCCTCGGCCGACGCGCGCGGCCGAGCTTGCGCCGACTCGGAGCCCGGCGCCGTCGGCGCGGGAGCGGGCGCGACCCACCACCCGACGACGGCGCCGACCACGACCCCGAGCAGGAGTCCGACGCTGATGCTCCGGCGGTCCATCGACGATC
>JANQSB010000077.1 GCA_028284295.1 Myxococcota bacterium
GCGGCGAGGGCCGCCTTGTTCTTGCCGCGTTCGGCCTCGAGCTCGCCCAGGAGCGCGCGCGCATCGACGTTGTCCGGATCGCGCCGCAGGGCACGCTTCGCGGCCTTCCGCGCGGCATCGTGGCGGCCCTCGCGATGCGCGAGCTCGGCGACGCGCAGCTGCAGCCTCGCCTCGCGAGCGGGGTCGCGCCGGCCGCTCGCGCGCTCGAGCCGGCGGGCAGCCTCGAGCGCGCCGGCCGGATCCCCCGACTCGAGCAGCAGCTCGGACAGGGCTTCGAGGGCGCGGACCTGCTTCGGGGCGTGCTCGAGCAGCTCGCGATACGACGCGATGGCCCGGGTGTGGAAGCCGCCGCAGCGGAAGTCCTCGGCCAGCTCCTCCAGCACCGCGTTCCGCTGCCCGGGCGGCAGGTCGCGCCGCAGCAGGAGATTCTGGTGCACGCGGATCGCGCGGCCGACCTCGCCGCGCAGGCGGTAGAGGCGCGCCAGGGCGCGATAGGGCTCGATGTCCTCGGAGTCGGCGTGAACCGCGACCTCGATCAGCCGCTCGGCCTCGTCGTGGTCGCCCTCGAGGACTGCCAGCAATGCCCGCCGGAAGACCGCCGCCAGCTCCCGGCCTTCGAGAGGGCGCTTGCGCCTGCCCCGCAGCCAATCCCGCACGCCCACCTCAGGGCTCCGTGGGAGGTCCGCCTCCGGACCCGGCGAGGGGACCGGGGGCCGGATCGACCGTCTCGGGGGACAGGGGCAGGTTGCGCAGCTGGTGGACCTCGGTCTCGAGGTTCGCGAGCCGCTTGCGGTAGCGGCGCGAGACCAGCCCGCCGCGCGCCATCTGGTACAGCGTGACGACTCCGACGCCGAGCGCGCCGACGAGGAAGGACCCGAGCAGCGCCTCCCACAACACGAGCTCCACCCGCACGAAGAGGAAGTCCACCTCCACGGGCGCGTCGTTGTTGCTGACCAGGCGCCAGGTCAGGTACAGGAGACCGGCGCCCAGCAACGCCGGGATCAGGCGCCGCAGCCAGGTCCCGAATCGGCTGCGCTCAGCCACGGCGCTCTCCCCGCCGCGCTCCTGCGATGCTCACCACGAGCGGTTCCCCCCAAGCAACCGCACGACGAATCTCGAGTCGCGCTTCAGGCCGATGCCGTCTCCGCGTCACCACCGGCATCCGCGTCCTCCGGAAGGTCCGGCGATCGGTCGACCATCTCCTTCAGCTCCTTGCCGACCTTGAAGAAGGGCGTGCGCTTGGCGCTGATGTGTACGGGCTCTCCCGTCTTCGGGTTCCGCCCTTCGCGAGCCTCCCGGATCTTCACCTGGAAGCTCCCGAAGCCACGGATCTCGATGCGGTCCCCGTCCTTCAGGGCCTCGATCATCGAGTCGAAGATCGTGTTGACGACGACCTCCGTGTCCTTCTTGGAGATGTGCGGCGTCCGTCTCGCGACGTCCTCGATGAGCCCCGACTTGGTCATTCCGCGTTCTCCTCCCCGGCAGTCTCGTCGTCCCCACCCTTCGCGGCGAGCTTCTCCTTGAGGAGGTCACCCAGGGTCGTGGTCTGGCTGGTCGACTGCTCGGCGGCGAGCTTCTTGAGCGCAGCCCGCTCGGCCTTGTCGTCCACCGCCCGGATGGACAGCGAGATCTTCTGCTCCGCGGGCTCGACCTTGGTGACGAGTGCGGTGATCTCCTGCCCTTCCTGGAACTGGTCGGACGGCTTCTCGACGCGCTCGGCCGCGAGCTCCGAGCTGTAGACGAGACCCTCGATCCCGTCTTCGAGCTTCACGAAGACACCGAAGTCCGTGACGCTCGTGATCGGCCCCGTGACCTCGGTCCCGATCCCGTACTTCTTCTGGATGTCTTCCCACGGGTTCGGCTCGAGCTGCTTCATGCCGAGGGAGAACTTCTCGTTCTCCTTGTCGATCTTGAGCACGATCGCCTTGACGTGGTCGCCCTTCTGGAACTTCTCGCTCGGGTGCTTGATCTGCTCCGTCCAGGAGATGTCCGAGACGTGAACGAGCCCGTCGATGCCTTCGTCGAGGCCGATGAAGACGCCGAAGTTCGTGATGTTGCGGACCGTTCCCTCGACGATGGCGCCGACCGGGTACTGCTCCTCGATCACCGTCCAGGGGTTCTCCTCGATCTGCTTCATGCCGAGAGAGATCTTGCGGGCACGCTCGTCCACGTCGAGCACCACCGCCTCGACCATGTCGCCCACCGAGACCACCTTCGAGGGGTGCTTGATGCGCTTGGTCCAGGACATCTCGGAGACGTGGACCAGACCCTCGATGCCCGCTTCGAGCTCGATGAAGGCCCCGTAGTCCGTCAGCGAGACGACCTTGCCGTTCAGGCGCTGCCCGATCGGGTAGCGCATGGCGGCGTCGACCCAGGGGTCCGGCTGGATCTGCTTGAGGCCCAGCGAGACGCGCTCCGAGTCCGAGTCGAACTTCAGGACCTTGACCTTGATCTCGTCGCCGACCTGGAAGAGCTCGCTCGGGTGGTTGATCCGACCCCACGACATGTCCGTGATGTGGAGCAGGCCGTCGATGCCGCCGAGGTCGATGAAGGCCCCGTAGTCGGTCAGGTTCTTGATGACGCCGTCGACGATCTGCCCGGTGTCCAGGGTCTCGAGCGTGTTCTCGCGCAGCTTGCGGCGCTCGGTCTCGAGCAGGGCACGCCGCGACAGCACGATGTTGCCGCGGCGCGCGCTGCTCGAGACCGAGCGCAAGCGGCTGCGCGAGGACACCTTGTCGACCCTCGAGGCCGGCCAGATCCTGGACGGCGTGATCAAGAACCTGACCGACTACGGCGCGTTCATCGACCTCGGCGGCATCGACGGCCTGCTCCACATCACGGACATGTCGTGGGGCCGCATCAA
>JANQSB010000078.1 GCA_028284295.1 Myxococcota bacterium
GGGTCCGCGACCTGCAGCATCCGGACCTCGTCGATCACCCGGTGGAGGCGCTCGGTCTCGACGCGGGTCCGCTCGTCGTTCGAGTCGGCGGCGGCGTGAACGCCGGGGCCGACGTTCGACGAGGCCAGCAGGGCCTCGAGCAGACCGGCGAGGGGCAGGCCCTCGCCCCGCATCCTTTCGGGGGCTTCGGGCGCGAGGTCGTCCGGCGTCTCCTTCGCGGCCTCGATGCTCCGGGCTCGCATCTCGTCGACGTGGCGCCTGCGGTTGTCGGCGATGGCCACCGCCGTGGAAGCGTCCAGATCGCCGGGATGGATGCGAAGCGCGCGTCCCGCCTGCATCTCCGCCAGCCAGTACTCGCCCGCGGAGAGCGAGTCCCAGGAGCTCTCGACGAAGCTCTCGGCCACCATCTCGTCCAGGTCCTCCTGGGCGGATGCGATCTTCTTCCGCACGGCCTCGGCGTCCGATGCGTCCGGGTGTCGCGCCAGGTACTCCTTGCGGTGGGCCAGGGCCTGTCTCTCCTGGAGGCTCATGGCGGGACGCGAGTACATGCTGGCCAGGTAGGCGGTGATGCGGGTGGCCAGCCGGAAGGGTGCGACGGCGACGCCACCCATCAGCGATCCGCCGAGGGGCTCGACCACCGCGTTGAAGGTGCTGGCCCAGATGCTCTCCCAGTGGTCCCAGGTGCGCTTGCTGGCCAGCTTCAGCGGGTCGTCGGCCACGGCCTGCTCGAGTCGGGCCTTCAGCGCCGGGTCCGGGTCGAGCGACCAGGACCACAGGAGGTCCTGCGAGGCCTCGCGGTACTTCACCGGGTCGTCGAGCGTGGAGTTGCGCAGGTCGATGCAGAGCGGCACCAGCCCTTCCATCTCGGGCCGCCCTTCCTCCTTGGCGAGATCCATGGCGTCGTAGTCGTGGAGCAGCTCGATGCGCGCGAGCGAGTACTCCATCAGCTCCTCGTCCCCCACGAGAGCCGCGGCCGCCAGGTCGACGACGGTCGAGTCGAGCTCGTTGGGGGGGATCGGCTGGTCGCGGGGGACCGGGGCCAGCAGCTCGAAGCCCGTGGTGGGGGTCGCCGCGCAGCCGCCACAGAGTGCGGAGAGCGCGACGAGCGCCAGCGCCAGCGCGGCTGCCCGGAGGCCCATGGTCGCGTCAGTTCGAGAAGCGTTCACTGTCCACCTGCAGGGTGAAGGCCAGGAAGGCCTCGAGGCGGCTGGCGGCCTCGAGCTTCTCGGGGTTGCCGTCCTGGTGGGCCACCGCCTCGTAGAGATGGGTGGCGCCGTCCACCAGCTCGCGGAAGAGCGGTGGATCGAACTCCAGGCTCGCCGGGGGCTTCGCGACCACGTACTCGCGGGCGAGCTCGGCGTAGAGGTTCGCGGCCTCGATCATGTGACGGCGCTGCAGCTTGCTGGGGCCGTGGCGGGCGATCACCCGCTGCCATTCGCTCACGGCCCGCAGGTTGCCGTCGGGCAGTACCCGACGCAAGTGCGTGAAGTAGCGCGCGCGGGTCAGGTCCGCGCGCTCGATCTCCTCCCGCAGGATGAAGGGGTAGGGGGCCGGGGGGTCCTTGCGCAGCAGCGTGGTCAGCACCGAGATGCGCTGGTCGAGCTCTGCGACGACCTCGGTCTCGTCGAGCGGGAGCGAGGTCTCCACGCTCATCGGGTCCGAGAGGGGAAGACCGATCCGGGTCGCCTCGGCGATGGCCGCGTTCAGGTGTGACCCGTGCTCGGCATGCTCGCGCAGGGTCTCGTTGCTGCGCGCCTTGTCGAAGTGCTGTGCGGCCAGGTCGTAGGCCCGCAGGCGCTCCAGGGCTCGCGCCTTGGTGAAGTGGAGCACCGCGTCCAGGTGCCCCGCGCGCAGGGCGCCCGCGTGCAGCTTCTCGAGATTCTCCAGCCGTAGCAGCGAGCCGCGATAGACGTTGCGGCCGCTGTAGTCCCGTCCCGGCGGGAAGCGGTAGGTGTCGTCCGGTACGTGCCGGCGCAGCACGGCGACCACCTCGATGACGCTCTCGGTCGGCGCGTAGGTCGACTCCTCCTGCTTCTGCTGCAACGACTTGCATCCGGAGAGTCCGGCGAGGCAGAGCAGGAGGACGACGACCGCGGGCTTCACTTGCGCGTCCCCCGCTTGCGCGCCTTCTTCTTCCGGCGGCCGCGCGGCTTGATCCCGGCCCCGGTCCCGGCCCGGGACAGCACGGCGTTCAGCATCTTCTCGGTGGCGATCACCGCGGCCGCGAGCTGGTCGGAGTCCACGCCCAGGGTGGAGAAGGTCTCGTGGGCCTTCTTGCCGCGTGCGTCGAGAAATTCGCGTCGCCAGGTGATCACCGTCTCGACCAGCGCGCCCGTGCGACCGCCCGGCGGGATGCGCGACCGGAAGTCGTCCAGGCGGGGCACCTCCAGCTCGAAGGCCTTGGCGGCCTTGCGCACCGCGTTCATCAGGGAGTCGTATCCGCCGTCTCCCTGGGCTTCGGCCTTCTCGAGCCGGCCCTGGTAGGCGACGGTGACCTCGGCCCGCGGCGTCTCGTCGCTCGAGACGAAGACGCGCCAGGACTCGATGCGGACCAGCTGGTGCGTAGGAGTCTTGAGGACGTCGGTGATGATGAAGGGGAGGTCCTCCGGCGACACGTGGTGCTTCTTGTCGCCGAGCTCGATGATCCGCTTCAGCACCAGGTCGCGGTCGGCGTCCGAGAGCTCGATGCCCAGGGCTTCGAGGTTGTGGTCCAGCGACGCCTTGCCGGAGAGCTTGCCGAGCGCATAGCTCCGGGTTCGGCCGAAGCGGTTGGGCAGGAGGCGGCTCGCGTACAGGTCGCCCTTGGCGTCGCCGTCGGCGTGGATTCCGGCGGTCTGGGTGAAGACGTCGCGCCCGACGATCGGCGTGTTCGCGGCCGTGTCCTTGCCGCTGAAGGTCTCGACCATGCGCGAGACCGCGAAGAGTCGCGACTCGTTCACCCCGGTTCGGTAGTCGGTGTGGTCGTGGAGCGCGGCCACCACCTCGGCCAGACAGGTGTTGCCGGCCCGCTCGCCCATGCTGTTGACGCTGGTGTGGACACCGCGGGCGCCCGCGCGCACAGCGGCCAGGCAGTTGGCCGCCGCCAGGCTGTAGTCGTTGTGGGCGTGGAACTCGAAGTCGACGGCCGGCCAGGTCTGGGTCATCAGCCCCACGTAGCGGGTGACCCCTTCCGGATCGAGGATGCCGAGGGTGTCCGGCAGGTAGACGCGAGCGACGCGCAGCTCGCGCAGCAGCTGCACCAGGGCGAACACGTAGTCGAAGGACTCGCGGACGCCCGTCGACCAGTCCTCCAGGTAGACGTTGACGACCAGACGCTTGCGGCGCGCATAGCGGATGGTCTGCTCGACCTTGGCGCGGTGCTGGGCGGGAGTCAGGCCGAGCTGCTGGACGCAGTGCTTCTCGCTCCCCTTGGTGAGGAGATTCAAGACCTTGCCGCCGACGCCGGTGATCCAGTCGACGGAGAGGTCGCCGTCGCTGTAGCCGAGCATCTCGACGCGTTGCAGCACCCGGGCCTTGCGGGCCCAGGCCGTGATCCCCGCCGCGGCCTCGGCCTCGCCCTCGGACACGCGGGTCGAGGCGATCTCGATGCGATCGACCTCGACGTCGTTGAGCAGGAGCCGCGCGAGCTGCAGCTTCTCCTCGGGGGTGTAGGAAACGTTCGGCGTCTGCTCGCCGTCCCGGAGCGTGGTGTCCATGACGGCGATCGGGTGGCTGTCTCGGTCGGGCTGACTCATCTCTCTCGCTCTCCGCATTCAGGAAGGGCCTGCTTTCCTGCGGAGATCGGCCGGCTGGGAGGGGGTCTCGTTCCGAGGCGCCGAAGGCCGCAGGGTCTCGCTCCCGCGGCCTCGTCCCACCCGCGCGCAGCTAGGCGCCGGCGGATCCGGGCCGCGGGCCCGTAATCCGGATGATCCAGCGCTGGCTTTCGGCGGGCGTCGACATGGTCGGCGAGGGTACCGGAAGATCGAGATCGCCACCGGCCCTAGACTCCGCGGGATGACTGGCCCCGAGAGCACCGCAGGCGCCCCGGAGCGCGCGTCGGAGACGGTCCGCGAAGGCCCCGAGACCCTGTCGATCGCCCTCGGGGATGCCGATGCGGGCAGCCGCCTCGACCGCTTCCTGGCGGTCGCGCTGGGGGTGTCGCGCGGAGAGGCCCGAACCCTGCTCGCCCGCGGCGCCGTCTCCCTCGAAGGCCGGACCCTCGGCTACGGGGACAAGGGGCTGTCGCTTCCCGGCGCCGGCCGGCTCGAAGTCCGGCGTCTCGCGATGGGTCGGGACCAGCGGGCGCGACCTGCGGGCCCGGTGCCGGTGCTGGCGGAGGGCGCGGGCTGGCTGGCGGTCGACAAGCCCGCGGGCGTCCCCGTCCACCCGCTGCGGGAGGACGAGGACGGCACGGTTCTGAACGCCCTCGTCGCGAGCCATCCGGCGATCCACGGCGTCGGCGAGGGGGGACTCCGCAGTGGGGTGGTGCATCGGCTCGACGTCGACACCAGCGGCGTGCTGCTCTTCGCCACGGAGTCCGAGGCCTGGCGACGCCTGCGCGAGGCCTTCCGGTCGCACCGGGTCGAGAAGGTCTACCGCGCCATCGCGACGGGCGCGTTTCCGGATCGCGCGTGTGGAGAGGCGAGCTTCGAGCTGACCGTCGCGCGCCACCGGCCCGCCTTCGTGCGCGTCATCGAGGACGCACTGCCGAAGCGGGGCCGCGCCCATCCGGTCCGGCAGACCATCCGGGTGCTCGAGCGCCTGGGAAGGGCGACGCTGCTCGAGGTGCGCATCGAGACGGGCTTCCTGCACCAGATTCGCGCGACCCTCTCGCACCTGGGGCACCCGATCGTCGGAGATGCGCTCTACGGGGGCGGCGAAGCGCTGGCCCGGGGTGCGAAACGCCAGATGCTCCACGCAGCGCGGGTCCGCTTCGAGGAGATCGTGGCCGAGAGTCCGGACCCGGACGACTTCGCGCAGCTGCTCGAGCGGCTGCGCGCGGAGGAGCTCGCGTGAAGGTGGTGGTGGTGGTCGCTTCCCAGACCGGGCGCACGGCGCGGATGGCCGACGCCGTGGCCGAGGGGGCCCGGGACGCCGGGGCCGAAGCCAGCGTGCTCCGCGCGGAGGACGCCGGGCCGGAGCATCTCGAGTCCGCAGACGCCGTCGTGCTCGGCTCCGGGGTGCACATGGGGGGCATGGAGTCTTCCATGCGCGCCTTCTTCGAGCGGGTCGCGCACCTGTGGATGCAGGGCAGCCTGGTTGGCAAGCTCGGCGCGGCGTTCGTCTCCGCCGGGGCGGGCGCACGCGGAGGGGCGGAGCTGACCCTGCTGGGCCTGCTCGCCAACCTGGCCGAGCACGGGATGCTGCTCGTCCCCATGCACAACCGCCTCGAGGGCTTCGAGAGCGCGGGCTGCCACTGGGGTCCGGTGGCCTGGACGAATCCGCGGAACGGCCAGGCGGGCCCGACCTCCGATCACCTGGCTGCCTGCCGCGCCCACGGTCGTTGGGTGGCCGAGCAGGTCGCTCGGATGGGCGCGGGCTGAGCGAGTACCGGGCGAGCGGCGGGTCCCGAAGCCGGGGGGTAGTGTTCGCGGCGTGACTCCCCTCGACCCGGTCTTCGGATGGAGCGCGCAGCTCTTCGTGGCGGGCGTGCTGGCAGCTGCCGCGCTCCACAAGCTTCGCGACCCGGTCCGCTTTCGCGAGACGCTGCGCGACTACCGACTGCTGGGCGCCCCGCTGGTGGCGTCGGCCGCGGCTCTCGTGGTGGCCGCCGAGCTCGTCGCGACCGGTCTGCTCCTGCATCCGTCGACACGTGGATGGGGGGTGGCGATTGCCGCGACGCTGCTGC
>JANQSB010000084.1 GCA_028284295.1 Myxococcota bacterium
CCAGCAGCGACGCGCTGTTCTCCAGACCGCCGCCGGCGTTCAGGGTCCGCCCCTGGACCGCGTCCATGTCCAGCAGCTCGGCCTCGATCAGGTCGAAGAGGTCGCGCCAGTGGAGGAAGTCCCGGACCTGCTTGCCGGCGCCGCCGAAGCCGATGTAGCGCAGCTCTCCGCCGAAGTGATGTCGCAGGAGCCACCAGGCGGCGACGCCCTGGTCGACCTTGCCCATCTGCCACGGGCCCGTGACGACCCCACAGCGGTTGACGACCGCCCGGAGACCGAACGCGTCCACGTACTCCGCGATCATCAGCTCTGCGCAGAGCTTCGTCGCGCCGTAGAGCGATCGGGCGCCCTCGAGCGGGAAGTCCACCCCCACGCCGCGCGCCGACGCGCCCGGGACTTCCTGCGGCTCGGTCAGCGCGTAGCGCGTCGCCTGCTCTTCGAAGCGCAGCGCGTTGAGTCGCCGGATCGGGTAGACGCGACTGGTAGAGAGGAAGACCAGGTCGGCGTCGTGCGCCAGCGACGCCTCGATGCAGTGCAGCGCGCCGACCAGGTTGGAGTCCACCACGTAGCTCCGCTCCGGCCCGTAGCCGGCGAGCACGGACGGCTCCGCGGAGCACTCGATCAGCGCATCGAAGGGGCCGACGGCCGCGAGATCGGCCGCGTTGCGGACGTCACCATGGGCGAAGCTCGCCCCAGCGCGCTGAAGCCGGGGCAGGTTCAGCTCGGCGCCCCGTCGCTTGAGATTGTCGAGCGCGACGACCTCGAGCTCCGGGTAGCGCTCACAGAACGCGCAGGCGAGGTTCGCGCCGATGAAGCCGGCCCCGCCCGTCACGAGCAGCCGCCGCCCTCGTCCTTCTTCTTGCAGTGCTGCGGACACGTGCACTCGCCCCCACGGGGATGCCGTCGAGCCCGGCCCCAACGAGGCGTACCCCTAGCACCCTTCCAGGGACCTCACGAGGCCCGCAACGCGTGGCCGAACCGAGGCGCTGGGGTAGGTTCCGCGCATGCTCGCAGCATGGAGGCGCGCTTCCACGCGGAGGAGCGAGAAGAGGCGGCGCCGGGCGGGCAAGCAGCGACGTCGCGAGATCGACGAGGTCTGCATCGGCTACTCGGGCCGGGTCCAGTGGGACTTCTTCCACGACGTCGCCGCGCGGCCGGAGATCCGGAACGTCTGCGTTCTCGGCGTCTATTTCGGTCGGGACATCGGCTATCTCGCTCAGGCCTTCGTCGAAGCGGGGCGCGACGACTACCGGATCGACGGGGTCGATCTCTTCGCCGACGTCCCGGGAGCGGACTGGCCCGAGGACACAGCGGGCAAGAGCTGGGAGGACGCGGGCTTCGGCCCGGCACCCCAGCGTGAGGCCGCCGAAGGGAACCTCCGTCGACTGGGGCTCGAAGCACACGTCGAGCTCCACCGCGCCGATGCGATCACCTTCCTCGAAGGGTCCGAACGGGTCTACGACTTCGTCTACATCGATGTCGCGCACGACTACGAGACCACCCGCGCGGCCATCGAAGCTGCGAGCCAGTGCTGTTCACCCCACGGGATCATCGCGGGCGACGACTACTCGGACGAAGGCACCTGGGGCGTAATGTCCGCCGTCACCGAGGCCTTCCCGCGGCACGAGGTTCATGGCGACTGGGTATGGTCGGCGCGTGTCGCCGATCGCACAGCCAAGGTCGGCGATTGAGTCTCTTGCAGCCGAATGGCTGGCAGGCCCCTGCACGAGGTGCTTTCCTCGCGCCATAGGCCCGCGCGGCCGAGCCAGCTTCCGCTCCTCACAGGAGATCCGATGGCGGTCAAGGTCCTCTTCAGCAACCCGCCCTGGTGGGAGAAGCCGGAGGGCGGGTGGCGGCGCAAGAAGCGCTGGAGGGCGGGAGTCCGTGCGGGCTCGCGGTGGCCGTTCACGGAGACGATCAAGTCGAGCCCCGACGACTTTGTCTTCGGGGGATATCTCCCCTACCCGTTCTTCATGGGCTACGCGGCGACCTACGCCGCAGAGAAGACCGGAGCCGCGGTGGAGCTGCGCGACAGCATCGCGCTGCGAGAGAGCTACGACCGATACTTCGAGCACCTCGGCCGAGACCGCTACGACTTCATCTTCTTCGAGAGCGCGACGCCGAGCTGGGAGCACGACGCGGGCCTGATCGAGCGCGCTCACCGCGCGCAGCCCGACGCCCGGATCGTGGTCACCGGCCCGATCACGACCACCCAGGCCCAGGAGATCCTCGACACCCTTCCCGTCACCGCGTGCATCCGCGGCGAATACGAGAAGGGGTCCGTCCGGGCGATCTCCGGGGAGACGGGGATCATCGACTACGACCTCCTCACCGAGGAGGAGATGAACGCGGCCCCCTTCCCGCACTTCGACCCGCAGTGCGCGGATCGCTATTGGGACGCCAACCCGCGCGGACAGGTCGCGCCGCACGCCCAGGTCTGGAGCAGTCGGGGCTGCCCCTTCAAGTGCATCTTCTGCGTCTGGCCGGCGGCCATGACGGGCAACGACCCGGACGGCACCGGTCGTCGGACCGTACGCCACTACGGCAAGGACTACATGGAAGCGATGATCCGGGAGCTCCTGGATCGCCATCCCTTCGAATCCATCTACTTCGACGACGACACCTTCAACCTCGGCCGGCGCCACGTGGAGAACATGTGCGAGGTGATGGCGCCGCTCGACGTCCCGTGGACCGCCATGTGCCGGGCGGACACGATCAAGCTCGAGACCTGGAAGCTGATGCGGGAGAGCGGCTGCGTCGGCGTCAAGCTCGGCTTCGAGAGCGGGAACCAGTACGTCGTCGACAAGATCGTGAACAAGCACCTCGACCTGGACTACGGCCGCGAGGTCGTGCACTACCTCAAGCAGCTGGGAATGAGTGTGCACGGCACCTTCACCTACGGCCTGCCGGGCGAGACGCGCGAGCAGATGCTCGACACGAAGCGCTTCATCGAATCGCTCCCCTTCGATACCTATCAGGAGTCGGGCACCGCCGAGATCGAAGGCACGCCCCTTCATACCCTGCGCTCGGAAGGTCGGCTCGGAGCCTACGAGGCCGCGCGGCTCGACGAGAACTACGAGCGCGGAGTGGACGGCAGCAAGAAGTATCAGAGCCTCGTCGCGGGACTTCGGGAAGACTGAACATTCACGCTTCGACCACGCAGGACCGCACGTCGCTCGTTTCGAAGGTCAACCCGATCCAGGGCCTGGCGCCGATGACGACGATCACGATCTGTATCTGCACCTGCAGGCGCGTCGCCCTGTTGTCGAAGCTCCTCGACCGCCTGAAGGCGATCGCGGAAGAAGACCGGGTGAAGGCGCACGTCGAGATCCTGGTCGTGGACAACGCGCCCACGGGCGAGGTGGCGTCCCTCTGCCGAGAGCGCCGTGACGACTCCGGCTGGCCGCTGCACTTCGTCGAGGAGCCCGATCGCGGCCTGTGCCACGCGCGCAATCGCGCCGTCCTGACGGCCCTCGAGTACAAGCCCGAGTTCATTGCCTTTCTCGATGACGACGACTTGCCCAAGGCGGACTGGCTCAGGGAGCTGATTGCCCACCAACAGGAGACCCACGCGGACATCGTCTGCGGGCACTGGGAGCTCGAACAGAGCGACGAAGGCAGCGACCGCTTCGCGCACCTCTACCGCGACGCCCGGGCCACGAAGCAGGGCAAGCAGGACCCGTACGGCGCGCCGCGCGGTTGCGCGACCAACAACATGATGTTCCGGCGCGAAGTGATCGAGGTGATGGCGGCCGCCGGTGAGCAGCCCTTCGCGCTCGAGCTGGAGTTCACGGGCTGCGAGGACAACGACTTCCTGATCCGCGCGGTCCGCAAGGGCTTCGACGTCACCCGCTGTGGGACATCGATCGTCGTCCGGGGCGTCGAGCCCGAGCGGCAGAGCTTCCGTGCCCAGCTTCACCGCGCCGTGAAGAACGGCCGGGCGAAGATGATGCTGTGCCGACGTCACGGGAGCACGGCCGACCGGTGGCGGCTGACCCTGACCTCGCTGCTGAAGGGGATCGGCGTCCTCGCGACTATGCCCGTGGCCGTCTTCTCGAGCAAGCTGGCGAGGAAGCAGGCCTATCGACTGGCCAAGCTGGCGGGCTGCCTGCAGTGCGCCATCCGCCGGGACGAGGTCTTCTCTTCCTACTATACGAGGAGCGCCTGACTCCAGCGCGGGACCCTCAGGGAGATTGGCACAGGACCCGTGCTCGGACCTCATCCCGGGACCCGGCTTGTCGCTTCCATCCTCGACGCCGGGGCGCACATCGACGTAAATCGCACGAAGAACGCTGGCGCCGCCCAGATTCGTCTAGCAGTCCGTGTCGACTGATTGATACAATCGTGTCAGCAGTGCCGATGTCGTGGAGGCCAGATGTTGCGAACGTCCTTTCGAGTTGCCTGTTTGCCCACTGCGCGGCTCCGAGCCTCACTCCTCTGTTGCCTGGTCGGGCTGTTGACGTCGGTGGCGGGGTCTGCGGCCGCCGAGCCCGAGTCGACCGCGCCGAAGACCGCGCGCGAGGCGCATCTGGCCCTCCTCCAGGAGGACCGCTTCCCCTCGGCCGGGTCCTGTCGCACCTGTCATCCCGAGCACTACCGGCAGTGGTCGGCCTCGCCCCACGCGTACGCACAGATGAGTGTCGTCTTCCAGTCGATGCACGCGGCGGTGGTGACGCTCACGAACGGTACCAACGGCGACTTCTGCATTCGCTGCCACACGCCGGTCGGCATGAACCTCGGCGAGGCGCCGGTCATGTCGAACGAGGATCGACATCCCACCTCGCGTGAAGGCATCACCTGCATCTCGTGCCATCGCGTCGCCGAAAACTACCAGCGCATCTCCGGTCGCTTCCCGATCGTCGAGGCCCCGCTCTGCGAGCCGGTCTACGGCCCGAGCGGCAACGAGGAGGGCGTCAACGAAGAGGTTGCCCGGGTCCTCGCCGACCCGGACATTCGCGTCGCCGGCTGCGGCGAGGCGGGGCGCACGATCCACGAGACCTCCGAGCAGCGGACCTTCCTGACGGAGTCGGGG
>JANQSB010000099.1 GCA_028284295.1 Myxococcota bacterium
GTGCTGCGCCACAAGCACATCGTCTCCTACATCCTGGGCTCGGTGGAGTTCATGGGGGCCGCCGAAGAGGATGCGGCGCTCATGAGCGTGCCCCCGTACCACATCGCCGGCATGGCGGCGATCGCGAGCTCGGTCTACTCCGGCCGACGCATCGTGCAGCTGCCGAACTTCAAGGCCGACGAGTGGGTCTCGCTGGCGCGCAACGAGTCGGTCACGAACGCCTTCGTGGTGCCGACCATGCTCTCCCGGATCGTCGAGGAGCTCGAGGGCGATGCGGGCGCGGGCGCCGCGGCCGGGCTGTCGTCCCTGCGGGCGATCTCGTACGGGGGTGGCAAGATGCCCCTTCCCGTGATCGAGCGCGCCATGAGCCTGTTCCCGGGAACCGATTTCACCAACGCCTACGGGCTGACGGAGACGAGCTCGACGATCTCGGTCCTCACGCCCGACGACCACCGCGAGGCGGCGGGAAGCACGGACGACAAGGTGCGCCGGCGCCTGGTCTCGGTGGGGCGCCCGCTGCCCGGACTCGACGTGCAGATCCTCGACGAGGACGGCAAGCCGGTCGGCGCGAACGAGCGCGGCGAGATCTGCGTGCGCGGCGAGCAGGTGTCCGGGGAGTATCTCGGGCGGGGAAGCCTGCTGTCGGACGAAGGCTGGTTCGCGACCCGCGACGGCGGCTCGATGGACGAGGAAGGCTACCTCTTCGTGGAGGGCCGGATCGACGACGTGATCGTTCGGGGCGGCGAGAACCTGTCTCCCGGTGAGATCGAGGACGTGCTGCTCGACCACGAGGCCGTCTCCGACGCCGCCGTGGTCGGCATCCCCGACGAGCAGTGGGGCGAGGGCGTGGCGGCGGCCATCGTCCTGAAGCGGGGTGCCGAGGCGTCGGTGGAAGACCTCCAGCAGTGGGTCAAGGACCATCTGCGTTCGTCACGCGTCCCCCAGCGCATCGAGTTCCGCGAGGAGCTCCCCTACAACGAGACGGGGAAGCTGCTGCGGCGCGTCGTGCGTGCCGAGCTGTCGGAAGGCGGAGCGTGACACGGGAGGTTCCGGTCCCGTCGTTGCCGCTGGACGGGACCCTGCAGCTGGCCGAAGCGCTGGAGCTGGTGCCTTCGCCGTATGCGCTCGAGCGCTTCTCCCCGCTCACCGGCGAGCCCCTGCTGCTGGTGGACTTCTCGCACGACGAAGAGGATCCCGGCCCGCCGCGATCCGACGCCTTCCGGACCGCGCTCGAGCGCCTCCCCTGTCCCACCATCGCGATCTGTCCCGGGGCCACCGAGGCGACCGGTGCGCTGGCCGATCGTTTCGACGTGGTGGTGGCCGATCCCGCGGAGGCGCTGCCCGTGATCGAGGGCATCCGGCGCTCCCCCCTGGCCGCCCTGGCCCTGGTGCAGCTGCTGCGGCAGAGCGAGTACCTGGATCTGCATCACGCGCTCGTGGCCGAGAGCCTCGTCTACTCCGCGCTGCAGTCGGGGCCGGAGTTCGCGGCCTGGCTGGCGGGACGGCCGGAGCCGAAGACACCGGAGCCGGAGGTCGAGCCCGCGGTCCGGCTCGAGCGCTGGGAGCACGAGCTCGTCATCAGCCTCAATCGCCCGCGGCGTCACAATGCGTTCTCGATGGAGATGCGCGACGGGCTCGTGGAAGCGCTGCAGCTGGCGGTCACGGACTCGAGTGTCGAGCGCGTGGTGCTGCGGGGTGAAGGCCCGTCGTTCTGCAGCGGAGGGGACCTGTACGAGTTCGGGTCTCTCCCCGATCCGGC
The DNA here is from genome assembly GCA_028284295.1 of Myxococcota bacterium. GTDB lineage: Bacteria > Myxococcota_A > UBA9160 > UBA9160 > UBA4427 > JAJDAN01. The sequence continues at coordinate 1,760 of JANQSB010000099.1, forward strand.
GACCGCGCACGGGGTCCGCTCGACACGCAACCCGGGTCGCCTGCTGATCCAGTGTGCAGAGCATGCCGAGGCCAAGGTGCACGGCGCCTGCATCGGGGCCGGCATCGAGCTGCCGGCCTTCCTGCCGCGCATCGAGGCGGCGCCCGACGCGTTCTTCCAGCTGCCCGAGCTTTCCATGGGCCTGGTGCCGGGTGCCGGCGGGACCGCCAGTCTGCCCCGTCGCATCGGCCGGCATCGAACGGCGTGGCTGGCTCTGACCGGCAAGCAGGTCGACGTGCGGGACGCGCTGCGCTGGGGCCTCGTCGACGAAGTCCGCCCCTGAGTGGCGGGCTAGAATCCGGCGGGCCCGGAAGGGGAGGAGAAGGTCGCATGCCCGGCCCGATGGACGGAGTGAAGGTGGTCGAGATCGGCGTCTGGGTCGCGGGCCCCGCGGCCGGGGGCATCCTGGCCGATTGGGGTGCCGACGTCGTCAAGATCGAGCCGCCTGGAATCGGTGATCCGGCCCGCACCTTCCAGCGGATGCTCGGGGCCGACCTTCCCTTCAACCCCGTGTTCGAGAACGACAATCGCAGCAAGCGGAGCATCGTTCTCGACCTGGCGACCGAGCGGGGCCGCGAGCTCGCCCTGGAGCTGGTGGACGCGGCGGACGTCTTCGTCACGAACGTCCGGCAGAAGGCGCTGGCGCGGCTGGGGCTGGACTCCGACGCCCTGCTCGAGCGGAATCCGCGTCTCGTCTACGGCCTGATCTCCGGCTACGGCCTCGAGGGACCCGACGCCGATCGGGCCGCCTATGACATCGCCGGCTTCTGGGCGCGCTCGGGCATCGCCGCCAGTCTCACCAGCCCCGGCCAGCACCCGCCCTTCCAGCGTGGCGGGATGGGCGACCACAACGCGGGACTGGCCGCCGCGGGCGCCATCTCGGCCGCGCTGTTCGCGCGCGAGAAGAGCGGCCGCGGTCAGATGGTCAGCACCTCGTTGCTGCGGGAGGGGATCTACACCCTGAGCTTCGACCTCTCGCTCGGCGCGCGCTTCGGGGTCCCGCTCCAGGTGGCGGACCGGGCGTCCATGGGCAACCCGTGCATCAACAACTACGCGGACCGCGATGGGCGCTGGTTCTGGCTGGTCGGCCTCGAGGCCGAGCGTCACTGGCCGCCTCTGGCCCGAGCGGTCGGCCATCCCGAGTGGATCGACGACGAGCGCTTCTCGACCGTCGAGGCCCGGGCTCAGAACGCGCGCCAGCTGATCGCCGAGCTGGACGCGATCTTCGCGACGCGCACGCGGGAGGAGTGGGCCCGGGTCTTCGACGCGGAAGAGGATCTGTGGTGGGCGCCGGTGCAGACCTCCGAGGAGGTGCTCGCCGACCCCCAGGTGCTCGAGGGCGGCGGGCTCGTGGCCGTGCCCGACGGCGAGGGAACGACGCTGCTGCCGGCGACGCCCTGCGACTTCCACGGGACGCCCTGGGCCCCGCGCGCCATGGCTCCCGGCCAGGGGGAACACAGCGACGAGATCCTGCGTGAGCTCGGCTGCAGCGACGAAGAGATCGATCGACTGCGAGCGGAGTCGATCGTCGCATGAGGAGGGTGGGGCGCATCGCGCGCGGGCTCCTCGTCGTCGCGGTCGCGACGGCCTCGGTCCTGGTCGCTACCGCCGCTGCGGACGAGTCGGGCCACTCGCCCTACGTCCCGAAGCTGGTCGGCCAGGAGGACTACGTCTACGTCTGGACCCTCGGTGTGGACGGCCTGGGAGACGGGTCCGACAAGCTCGTCACCCTGGGCGCGAATCCGGACCGTCCGCACTACGGCGAGGTCGTGGCGTCGGCCTCGGTGGATGGACGTCATGGGGCCTACCGCGGCGGATTCACGGACGACCGCCGCCAGCTGTGGGTGGGAGGCGTCGACGACAGTCGCATCTTCATCTTCGACGTCGCCACGGACCCGGCG
>JANQSB010000106.1 GCA_028284295.1 Myxococcota bacterium
TTCCTCGGGACGGCCGTGGGCTTCGCGTTCGCGAGCAGCGCCCCGGTCGTGGTCGTGCTCTTCCTGGCCATCGGGGTCGGGCTCGCGGCGCCCTATGCGGCGGTCAGCCTGGTGCCCGCCTGGGCCCGGGTCATCCCGCGGCCGGGCTCCTGGATGGTGGCGGTCCGGTGCTTCCTCGGCTTCTGCCTGATCGGCACCGTGGTGTGGCTGCTCTGGGTGCTCGGACGCAGCGTCGGGGTCGACGCACAGGCGGCCGTGCTCGGGTACCTCGTCGGAGTCGGCTTCCTGACCTGGGTGTTCGGCGGCGTCCAGCGTGGGCCCCGCCGTCGGATCGTGCCGGCGACCGGTCTCGCGTGTCTCGCGATCGGGCTGGCCTCCATCCTGGCGCTTCCCCTCGAGCCCCAGGTGATGCGGCCCGCCGCGGGTGCCGAAGCTCGCGCCGAAGGCGGGTCCGACGAGCTCGCGGAGACGGTCTGGCGACCCTACGACATGGCGGCGATCCAGGCCGAGCTCGGGCGGGGACGCCCGGTCTTCGTGGACTTCACGGCCGACTGGTGCATCACGTGCAAGGTCAACGAGAAGGTGGTCCTCGACGATCCACGGGTCGTCGGTGCCATGCAACGGCTGGACGTGGCGACCTTCAAGGCGGACTGGACCGCCTACGACGACGAGATCCGACGGGTCCTGGCGAGCTTCGGCAAGGCCGGTGTACCCATGTACCTGCTGTACCGGCCCGAGGCGCCCGCCGATCCCGCGGTGTTGCCGGAGCTGCTCACCGTCGATGGCGTCCTGGGCTCCCTCGAGGAAGCGGCGGGCCCCGCACGAGCTGCCGGCGCGCCTGGGGAGGCCGCCGAACCCAACGCGCCCATGGGCCCCGATTCGGGGCGAGAGGAGAAGTCATGACCCGCAAGCCGATCTGGATCCTGGTCGCGGTGGCCCTGTCCACCGCGTTCGTCGCCCACGCCGCGGAAACGCCGCGCATCGGATCGCCGGCTCCCGCCTTCGAGCTGAAGGACGAGAACGGCGTGTCCCACGACCTGGCGAGCTATCGCGGCAAGACCGTGGTGCTCGAGTGGACCAACCCCGGGTGTCCCTACGTGGCGCGTCACTACAAGGCGGACACCATGGAGCGCCTGGCCAAGCAGTACGAGAGCGACGTGGTGTGGCTGGCGGTGAACTCGACGCACTACAACACGCCCGAGGACAGCCGCAGCTGGAAGCAGGAGCAGGGCTTCGAGTACGCGACCCTGCAGGACCCGGAGGGCACCGTCGGCAAGCGCTACGGCGCGACCACCACCCCCGACATGTTCGTGATCGATCCCGAGGGCGTGCTGCGCTACGCCGGGGCGATCGACGACGACCCGCGCGGTCGCAACGACGCGCCGAAGAACTACGTCGACGGGGCGCTGGGCAAGCTGATGGCCGGTGGCGATCCCGATCCTTCGCAGACCAAGCCCTACGGCTGCAGCGTCAAGTACAAGTAGCCGCTCGCGAGCCAGCGCTTCCGTCGCCAGCGCGTCAGTCGAAAGCAACGCCCGTCGCGCGCGCGATCGCCCTCAGGTCCTCGACCACGGGCTCGACCAGGGGGATCCCGGTGCGGGAGCGGATCGCCTCCGCCTCGCGCTCGGGGTCTCCCGGGACCAGCGGGCCCTCGGTTCCCGGCGCGGGGGCCGTGGCGCGCAGGGTGCGGACGTACTCGTCGATCTGCTGTCGGAACTCGTCCTCGTCGATGAAGGCGTCGATGCGCAGGGCGCCGAAGAAGTGGCCGATGCCGCGTCCGACGGAACGGGAGGGGATCTCCTGTCGCAGGGCGAAGGGCGGTGCGAAGGGTCCCCAGTTGGCCCCCGAGAGCACGCACGACAGGACGTCGACCATCACCGCCAGGCAGGTTCCCTTGTGGCCGCCCTGCTCGCGGCGGCTGCCCAGGGGCAGCAGGGCCCCGCCCTCGATCATCGCGTCCGGAGCCCGGGTCTCGACGCCGTGGGAGTCGATCGCCCAGCCGTCGGGGACCGGCTCGCCGTGCCGCTTGGCGATCTCGATCTTCCCGTAGGCAGCCGCGCAGGTGGCCATGTCGATCACGATGTCGGGCTCTTCCGCGGCGGGGAACCCGATCGAGATCGGGTTGGTGCCCAGGACGCGCTCGGCGCCCCACAGCGGTGCCACCAGGGCGGTCGTGTTGGTCATCGACCAACCGATCATCCCGCGCTCCAGGGCTTCCAGCACGTAGTAGCCGGCGATTCCGTAGTGGTTGGTGTTGCACACGCTGACCCAGCCGCTGCCGGCTTCGGCCGCCTTGTCGAGGGCGATCCGGTTCGCGCGCGGGCCGACCACCAGGCCGAGACCGTTGTCGCCGTCCACGGTCGCCGTCGAGGCGCTCTCGCGCAGGATCCGGACCTGTGGGCGCGGGTTGATGCGTCCGTGGTCGAGCATGTCGTGATAGGTCCGCAGCCGGGCCACGCCGTGCGAGTCGATTCCGCGCAGGTCGCTGCGGGCCAGTACCTCGGCGGCCAGCGCCGCGTCGGCTTCGGGCACGTCGAAGTGCTCGAAGACGCGCTGGCTGAATGCGCGAAGTCGTTCGGCGGGGTAGCTCCGGGCGGTCGGGGCCGGGGCGGTCATGGCCCGGTGATATCAGATGTGGAGGTCCTCGGTCACCCATCGCCCGGGATCCTGGAAGCGCGCGCGGGAGAGCGGTGAGATGTCCAGCGTCGGGCTCGCGCCGGTGGCGAGGCTCTCGGCCAGGGCCGTCGCGATCCCGAAGCACTGCATCACGCCCCGTCCGGTGAAGGAGTGGGCCTCGAAGAGGTTCGCGAACCCGTCGACGGGTCCGGCGATGCCGCTGCGGTCGGGGGTCACCGCATACAGCCCCGCCCAGCCCCGAACGTGGCCGCATCGCTCGAAGCTCGAAGCTCGATGGGCCAGGCGCGGCCACACGAAGCCCTCGAAGAAGTCGCGGCCGTCGTAGCCGAAGTCGAAGCCGGGCGTCTCG
>JANQSB010000108.1 GCA_028284295.1 Myxococcota bacterium
CCGACCGCAGGCAACCCGTCACGCCGAGCGCTCGGATCCCCAGGACGTCCCCGAGCGCGGGGTCGCGGCGCTGCGCGATCCACTGCCGATACTCCACGAAGCTGCCTGCGATGTGGAGCCCCGGAGCGAGATCCCGAAGCTCGCGCACGCTGAAGAGCCGGCCGTCGTGGAGCCGGGGCCCGATTTCCTGGCGCGCCTCCTGCCAGAGCCGATCGACCCGGGCCCCGACCTCGTGCGGGAGCTGCGCTTCCGCCTCGAGCTCGGTGATCTCGAGCCGCCCCTCGATGCGACTCAGCTCGATCACGTCGCGAGGAGCTCCAGCACCTCGTCCAGCTCGGTCACCGCCCCGCGAAGCTCGGGCCAGCCCGCGTCGGGTGGAGGCAGCGCGCCCACCAGCACCGTGCCGATCCCCGCGGCGACCGCCGATTCGGCCCCGGCGCGAGAGTCCTCGACGGCCAGGGAGAGGCCGGCTTCGCATCCGGTCTCGGTCAGCGCGCGCAGATAGGGATCGGGTGCCGGCTTTCCCCTCGACACGGCGACGCTGTCGACCACGCAATCGACGAAGGACTCGAGATCGTGGCGCACGAGCCAGCGCCGCGTGAGCTCCTCGACGGAAGACGTCACGATCGCGATCCGCAGACCCCGCTCGGCCGCGCCCGTGAGCAGCTCCTGCGCCCCGGCGCGTGGGTCGCACTCCGCATAGGCCCGGAGGATTCCCGGGGCCAGCACCCGCAGGATCTCCTGGGCATCGGGCTCGATCCGGTGTGCGCTGCGAAGCTCGTCGATGACCCGTACCAGCGGCAGTCCGTTGCAGCGATCGAACTCCGCATCGGAGCCCTGCACGCCGAACTCCGCGAGGGTGTCATAGTAGGCCTGGCGCAACGCGGGGACGCTGTCCGCGAGGGTGCCGTCGAGGTCGAGGAAGAGGCCGCGCCCGTTGCCGCTCATCCTTCGTTCACTTCCATGGCCGTCTCATCGGACGCGGAAGAGCGGCTCGAGCGGCTCGCAGCGGAGGCTCTCGCGGAGGGTTCCGGAGCGGAGCGCCGCGGAGAGCGCGGGCAGCAGCTCGCGATAGGCCGAGAGGACCGCCTCCACCTCGGCGTCGGCCAGCGCGTAGCTGACGTTGTGGGTGCCGAGGCTCAGGACACCGCGCGCGAAGAGCTCCTGGAAGAAGAAGGTACGCAGCTCCCACGCCGTGGCTCCCGAGGTGTCGGAGAAGTTCAGGAAGATCCACGCCGGGTGGCCGGAGAGTGACAGGCAGTCGCCGAGCCCGTGTGAATCGAGCAGCTCCTGGACTCCGGCTGCGAGCTTGCGGCCACGACTCTCGAGGGTCGCCACCACGGGCTCGCGTCGGATCTTCTGGAGCACCGCGGAGGCCGCGGCCAGGGACAGGGTCTCGCCTCCGAAGGTGGTGGAGTAGAAGATCCTCTCCATCCATCTCATCCACCTCGCGGGCCCCACCACAGCCGACAGTGGATGACCGTTGGCGAGGCCCTTGCCGAAGGTCGCGAGGTCGGGGGTCACGTCGAAGAGCTCCTGCGCACCGCCGGGCGCCACCCGCAGCCCGGTGACCGTCTCGTCGAAGACGAGCAGGCAGCCGTGGCGATCGGCGGCTTCGCGCACTCCCTCCAGGTATCCGGGCGGCGGCAGCTCCGCAGAGAAGGGCTCGAGGATGACGGCCGCGAAGCCTCCCGGGTGGCGGGCGAGCAAGGACTCGAGCGACTCGAGACAGCCGTAGTCGAAGGGGTGTGTCAGTGCGCGCGTGGCGTCGGGGACGCCGAGGTCGCGCGAGGTCGACCCGATGTACCAGTCCTGCCATCCGTGGTAGCCGCACACGGCCACGTGGTCGCGGCCCGTTGCCGCGCGAGCCAGTCGGACCGCCGCCGCCGTTGCGTCGGACCCGTTCTTGCCGAAGCGAACCTGCTCGGCGCAGGGAATCATCTCGACCAGCTGCTCCGCCACCTCGGTCTCGAGACGATGGGAGAGCGAGAAGGTGACGCCTCGTTCGAGCTGACTGCGGACGGCTGCGTCCACGTCCGGGTCCGCATAGCCGAGCAGGACCGCCGCCAGTCCGTTCACCAGGTCGATGTACTCGTTCCCGTCCGCGTCGCGGACCCTCGCCCCCCGGCCGCTCTCCAGGAAGAAGGGGGCCGCGCCCTCCGGAAGGTGCGTGCTGCTCTTGCTGAAGGTCTGGGCGCCCAGCGGAATGCTGCGCCTCGCGCGACGCAGCAGCGCCTCGGACTTCGCGTATCGTTCACTCACCGGGCGGCTCCGAGTTGATCGACGCGATCTCCGGCCGCCGCGCCAACAGGTCCAGGATCTGGTCGGTGCCGAAGTCGGGGTCGCTCGGGTGCAGGGCCTCGTAGACGCAGCGCACGAAGGCCAGGTCCGCGGGCTCGTCGACGGTCCAACGCAGCTCTCCCAACGCCTCCCGCTGCTCGAGCGAGCCGAGCCGGTAGCGCTCCGGTCTGCGGTAGAGGAAGGGCGTGACGTGCTCCCGCTCGAAGGGCTCCCGGGCTTCGCGCCAGGCTTCCTCGAGGCAGTGCCGTCGCACGACCTCGACGTCGAGGCCGTCCGGGAAGGTGCGCGCGAGCGCGTTCGAGCTGTAGTCGTACCCGCCCTCCAGGTGGAGCGCGACGACCCGATCCACCAGGGAAGGGTCCGCGAGCGGGCAATCGGCCGTCAGGCGAACGATCTGGGTGGCACCGCTCGCGCACGCCGCCCGGTAGACCCGATCCAGCACGTCATCGAGGCTGCCGCGATGACAGTCGATCCCGATCTCGCCACAGAGCGTCTCGATCCGATCGTCGGACGCGTCGTTGCTGGTCGCCACGACGAGTCGTTCGAGGCGGCGCGCCCGCCGCAGTCGCTCCACCTGACGGGCCAGCATGGGGCGGCCGAGAATGGGCGCGAGCACCTTGTCGGGCAGGCGGCGCGAGCCGGTTCGGGCCTGGAGGACGCCGACGATCATCGGGTGGGTGCCCACTGGGAGGGATCCAGCCAACGAGGCGCGACCGGAATCGGCTCGCTGTCCCTTCCCGGACCGGCTGCGGGCCCGATTCGTTCGGCCGCAGCGAGGATCTGAGAGAGCTCGCGTCGCGATTGAACCCCGCAGAGGACGACGTCGACGGCCTCGAGCCCGAGCACGAAGGCCAGCGCTGCGTCCAGAGGCGACCGGCCGACGCGACGCGCCCGCTCCTGGAAGGCGGCGATCGCCGCTCCCAGCGGCGCGAGCGCCTTGGGCAGCTGACGCGGTCGCATCAGGAGGGCGCCCTGCAGGAAGGGAGATCTCGCGTGGATCTCGATCCCGTGCTCGCGAAGCGCCGCGAGGCCTCCGTCGTCGAGCGCTCGGCGGTCGAGTGCGTTGACGGGAAGCTGGACGAGATCGATCCGATGGCGGCGCGCGATCTCCAGCGCATCACCGGCATCGTGGCAGGAGACGCCGATGCGTTCGACGAGCCCCTGGCCCTGCAGCTCGGCCAGGGCACGGTGGATCGCGTCTCCGCGCCCGGACAGGAGCTCTGCGGGGCGATGCTCGAGCACCCCCGACAGCGTGTCGGCTCCGAGCCGCTCCAGCGACCGCTGCACGCTCGTGCGAACCCGGGCCGCGCAGCGAAGGGCACTGTCTCCTGCTTCGTGCAGCGGGGTCTTCGTGACGATCCGGAAGCCCGCGGCCGGCGGTGCGTGCCGCCCGATTCGCGCTTCGCTGTCCCCATAGGCGGGGGCGGTGTCGATCACCCGGATGCCGGCCCGGGCGGCCCGGGCCAGGATCTCGGCCACGCTGCTGGCGTCCGGTGCTTCGCCCCGGTGGGAGATTCCGTAGCGCTGGCCGAGCTGGGCCGTCCCGAGCCCGATCTTCACCGCTCGCGACTCCAGGAGAGGGACGACTTCTGCAGCAGCGAGTCGCACCAGCGCGACTCGAAGCGGTTCCGACCGGCCTCGGTGACCCAGTCGTCGGATTCGTCCAACCAGACGCGTTCGGCCACCCGTCGGTAGGCTCCCGATGCCGTGAAGATCCGGGCGTGCGGTCCCGCCGGCTTGTAGCAGTAGACCTCCTTCCCGACGACGTGGTGGTTGCGGTTGCGGGTGTTCTCCCGGGGCAGGAACTCGCGCAGGAAGAGGTATCCGTCCGGAGCGAGCGCGCCGTCGATGTTGGCGATCGACTGGAAGAGCGTCTCGCGGGAGACCCAGCAGAGGACGTCTTCGACGACGACGAGGTCGAATCGACCCCGCGATCCGGGGTCGGCGTTGACGGGGTTGTCGGCGAGAGTTCCGCGCCAGAGCTTCACTGCGTCGCCATGAGCGGCGCGGCCGCGCTCCACGGCGCTCTCGGACGGCTCGACCCCGTGTGCGGAGTCGGCGCCGGCGGCCGCATAGTGGCGCAGCAGGTCGCCGTGGCTGCAGCCGTACTCGAGGACCCGCTTCGGGCGCACCCCCGCCGACTCGATCCACTCGGCGATCTGGCGCTTCGCCGGACGCAGGGTCGTCGGGTCGAGGTCGCGCAGGTTCCTCTCGTAGAAGGCGTCGGCCTCGCTGTCGAGATAGCAGCTGTCCTGGCTCATCTCGCGTCCCGTTCGTTGCGACTCAGCCGAGGTCTTCCGCCAGGAAGCGGATGAACTGGGGCAGTCGCGTGTTGATGTTGATCTTCCTGAGGGTCGGCAGCACCGGTCGCAGGTTCGACCCGGGTGGAAGGCGGTAGTCGACCTCCGGAAAGCGCTGGCCCTCGATCCCGAACGCGTTGTAGAGGATGGGGACGATCTTCAGATCGAAGTCGAGGAGCCGGTTGTCGTCCCGCAGCAGGCCCAGCCGGGTGAGACTTCGGAGGGTCCGCTCCAGCCACTCGGGCTCCTTGGCGTCGAAGCGCGGATCCCCGGCCGGGTAGGCGAATTCCACCTGGACGAGGCGGTTCTCGATCCCCGCGAAGCGTCCCCGAAACGAGATCCGGTCGATCCGGTGCTCGGGGTCGCCGACGATGATCTCCGTCCATTGCGCCTCGATGGGCTTCTCGAACTCCAGGCTCGCCAGCACGAAGCGGTCGGGTGTGTAGCTCGGAGCCGGCTGGTCGAGCTGCCGGTGGAGCTCGTCCACCGACCCGCACCAGTACACGCGCTCCGGGTGGAGGGAGAGGCCGGCCGCTCGCACGCTCCGGACCTGTCCGGAGTCGGGCTCGACGTCGAGATGCAGGTCCTTCGCGCCGGTCGTGACCTCGACGCCCATGTCCAGAAGGCGACGGTGGAGCGCCGCAGGGAAGGCGCCGAAGCTTCCGGCTTCGGGGTACAGCGCCTGCTCGGCCAGCTCGCCCCGGCGGATGCGGTCCTGGAAGCGCGTCGAGTCCTCCGCTCCGGGACGCCGGGCGCGCGGGAAGAACCAGGGGTGGATGTTCGTGAGCAGCTGCGACTCCGGGACGCCGAAGCGGAGATGTCGTGCTTCGGAAGGGTACGAACGGAGCACCTCGTCGAAGATCAGGTCGGCGAAGGCGGCCCCGTAGATCCCGGAGAGCCGCTCGCGGCTGGGCGGCTCGTCGCCGAGGTCGTCCAGGACCTCGCCGTCGGGGAGGAGCGCGCGCAGCGGTCCGGGCCAGGACGAGGCCTTCGCGTGGTAGGGAATCACGTGGTTGCGGATCACGATCGCCCGCGCCACGTCGATCCGCCGCACGCGCCCTTCGAGGATCTCCTCGAAGAAGCGCGTGACCAGCTCCGAGCGCCGGTAGGCGAGGGCGTGGACCCCGAGATCGAACTCGCTGCCGAGTCGATTCCGGAAGGATCGATCCCAGCCGCCGAGGTGGTCGGAGGTCTCTACCAGGCGGGTCCGGAACCCCCAGCTCGCCAGGGTGTGGGCAACGAAGAGGCCCGCGAGGTTTCCCCCGACCACCAGCGCGTCGAGCGTTCGCTTCGTGGTCGCGGTCATGGGCGCGGGCCCTCGGCGTCGCGGTAGGCCCCCGCCGGGTCGCGCTGCAACACGGCGACCATGCACTGGTCGCGGCCGTCGGATGCGGCAGCCTGAACGGGATCGGGATAGGGGCCGATCTCGCGATAGAGGAGCTGGTAGGCGGGATTGCACAGGAACAGCTCGCTGTAGTCCATCTTGTAGCTGAAGACGCCTTCGGCGTGGGAATAGCGACGACGCTCCGCGGGGGAGGCATGGAAGTCGAGGATCGCCAGGCGGCCCTCCCGCGCGATGACCCGGTCGACCTCGGCAACGATCGCGAACAGGTCGTCGCGGTCGCACAGATAGAGGAAGAAGCCGAGGATCACGAGGTCGAAGCGACGGCTCGCGAAGGGAAGTCTCTCGGCGGTCCCCCGGACTCCGTCGACGTCGAAGCGGTCGCGGCCCTCGGCGCTCGCGCGCTTCGAGGGATCGAGGCCGTAGGCATGGGTGGCCAGTCCCTCGCCGCGCAGGGCATGCAGGCGCCAGCCGTCGCTGGCACCGACCTCCAGCACCGACTTGGCCGCTCCCCGGAGCTGTCGCAGCGCGCGCAGGACGGGGTCGGACTGCGCGCGCCTTTCGAGCTCGGCCGGGTCGCCGCGGTTGCGTGCCAGCCAGGCGTCGCCCTCTCCGCCGAGGAAGCGTTCCCGCTGGGTTCCGCCGGCACTCCGTCCCGGCCCGGACACGTCAGAGCACCTCGCGGACGGCGCGGTGCACGCGTTCGATCACCTGGTCGACCTCGCCGTCGGCGAGAGCCGGGCACAGGGGGAGCGACAGCGCGCGGGCGGCGAAGTCCTCGGCGATCGGGAAGTCGCCGGGGCCGTGGCCGCGGGCCCGGAAGATCGGGTGCAGGTGCACCGGCGGATAGTGGAGCTGAACGCCGAGCCGGAGCTCGCGCAGGCGCTCGAAGAAGGCTCCGCGGCGCGCCGCCTCGGCGACCCGCACCACGTAGAGATGCCAGCCCGGCTCGACCCCGGCTTCCACGGCGGG
>JANQSB010000117.1 GCA_028284295.1 Myxococcota bacterium
GTTGTGTCCCTCGAGGAAGTAGACCTTCCGGCTGGCCCGCTCGGTCAGCTTGACGAGGGCGTTGGTGACCTCGGACTCGCTGAACTGCGTTACCCGGACCGCATCCCCGCCGCCGGCTCGCGACACCAGCATCAGCCCGCGCATCAGGTCGTCGGACTCGATGCCGTGCAGCTCCACCAGGTCCGGCCGCTGGTTGGGGTCGACGAAGCGCAGGGTGACACCCGGGCTCGCGTAGTCGTAGCGCTCGAGCAGGTCGCGCACGACGGGCGAATCCTGAGGCCGGAAGAACGCCAGGAGCTCGACCTCGGCCCCGGCGGCGCGAAGGCTCTCGAGCAGGGACACCGTCTGGTCCGACAGGGTGTTCACCCGCTGCTCGGTCCAGTCGAATCGGGCCGAGTAGCGAGTCGACAGGAAGGCGAGCAGTCCCAGCAGGACGAGGCCGAGGATGGCGAAGCCGATGGCGTTTCCGCCCTGGACGCCGGCCCGGCGACCCGCACCCGAGCGGAGCCGCTCGACCATCGAGTCGAAGCCGAGACCGCCCGCGACCGCGAGCAGGAGCACGCCGACGATCAGGTTCCCCCACACGAGGGTGGGCGGCATGAGCGGCTGGAAGACCGCCAGCAGCAGGCTGAGCAGCCCGAAGCCGAACGCGACGCCCCCCAGAGCTCCGAGGAGACCGACCACTAGCGCCACCGCACCGATTCGACGGAGGTCTTCGTCAGCAACAGGAAGGCGGCCGTCACGATCGCGAAGTAGGCGACGTCCGCCGTGTCCACCAGGCCCGTGAGCATCCGCTCCGTGTGGTGGCCCGTGGCCACCCAACGCGCGACAGCGGCGACCGGTCCGCCCTCGCCGCGACCGCCCAGTGCGCCCGCGTCGACGATGAAGGGCAGCAGCAGCCCGAGCACCAGGAGCGTGACCAGGGTGAGCATGAAGGCGATCAGCTGGTTGCCGGTGAGCGAAGACGCGAAGGCGCCGACTGCCACGTAGGCGAGCGCCACCAGCAGCAGCGCGAGCAGACCCGCCGCGGTCCGTCCGAGCTCGGGATCTCCGTACATGAAGAGCAGACCGGGAAAGAAGGCCGTGATGGCGATCAGCATGGCGGCGAAGGCCGCGCCCGCGAGGAACTTCCCGAGCACGATGTCCCAGCCGGTGAGGGGACTCGTCAGCAGCAGCTCCTGGGTGCCGTGGCTCTTCTCACTGGCGAACAGGCCCATCGTCACGGCGGGAAGCAGGAAGAGCATCACGATCCACATCGCGCCCAGGAAAGGCAGGACGAGTCCGTCGCTCAAGTTGGTGGGGGAGGCGTGTCCCAGCGCCGCCAGCTGTCGTGCCCGCTCTTCGGCCGCCACGAAGCCCAGCAAGCTCGAGAGGAAGAAGCTCCCGGCCATCACGGACCACAGGGTCGCCACCACGTAGGCGACGGGCGAGACGAAGAAGGACGAGATCTCCCGGCCCGCGACGGGCAGCACGCCCCTCATCCGGCCTCCCCGGCCCGTGCGGCACGGTCGCCCGAGGTCACCTGGGCGAAGACCTCCTCGAGCCGTCGGCCACCGGCGGTGAGCTGCGCCAGCGGCTCGTCCATGGCCAGCACTCCCGAATCGATCAGGATCACCCGATCGCAGATGGCCTCGACCTCCGTGAGGATGTGGGTCGAGAGGATCACGGTCTGCCGCTTCGACCCTTCGGCGGGCTCGGCGAGCTGACCGATCAGGTCCCGGATCTCGCGAATCTGGATCGGGTCCAGTCCCACGGTGGGCTCGTCGAGGACGAGCACGGGTGGCGCGTGGACGATCGCCTGGGCGAGTCCGACCCGCTGCCGGTAGCCCTTGGAGAGGGTTGCGATCACGCGCCGCTCGACCGCCTCGAGCCCGCAGCGCGAGAGCGCCCGGTCCACGGCGTCGCGCCGCTCGCCACGTGCGACCCCTTTGATGGCCGTCACGTAGCGGAGGTAGCCGGCGACCGTCATCTCGGGATAGAGCGGTGGCGTCTCCGGCAGGTAGCCGATGGCCCGCCGCGCGGAGAGCGAGTCGCGGAAGGTGTCGTGGCCGTCGATCCGCACGCTGCCGTCGCTGGGCGGGAGGTATCCCGTGAGCATGCGCATGGTGGTGGTCTTGCCGGCACCGTTGGGCCCCAGGAAGCCGACCACCTCTCCCGGCTCGACGGAGAACGAGATTCCGTCGACCGCGACGAGGCTCCCGAAGCGCTTGGAGAGCTTGTGTACCTCGATTGCAGGCACGCGAATCCACAGGGCTTTCGGGGGAGCGGCGCCAATATAGGAGACGCCGGCGGCGGCACAAGGCGAACGGGCGCGGACCCGGGCCTCGGGTACCCTGCTCTCAGGCCGACATGCGCATCGCTCTCGTCATCGAGCGCTTCGAGCCCGCCGGCGGCGGGATGGAGGCGGTGGCCTGGCAGGTCGCCCACGGACTGGCCGCGGCCGGCGACGAGGTGCACGTCGTCGCGCGGAGCGCCGAGCCGTCCCGGGCCGTCACCCTGCACCGGGTCCGGGTCTCCCGCGGCTGGCAACCGCTGCGGGTGGCCCGCTTCTCCCGTGCGGCGGCGGCCGCCGCTCCGCGGGGCCGCTTCGACGTCGTGCACGCCTTCAGCCGCACGCGGTCGCAGGACCTGTACCGGGCCGGCGGCGGCAGCCACGCGGACTACCTCGAACGGATGCACGGCGGAGCGTCGGGGTGGCTGCGACGGCTCTCTCCGCGACACGCACTGCTGCTGGGCCTGGAGCGCGCGATCTTCGACGACCCCAGCCAGACGATCCAGTGCGGCTCCCTTCTGGTCCGCGAGCAGATCGCCACGCGTTTCGGCGTCGAGGGCCGGCGGCTGCACGTGATCTACAACGGGGTCGACTGCGAGCGCTTCCGTCCCCGCGAGCCGGTGTCCTGCGGCCAGCCACCCACCTGGCTCTTCGCCGGCTCGGGCTTCCGCCGCAAGGGCCTGGACACGGCCCTGCGCGCCCTGGCCGGGAGCCGCGATGCGAAGACCCGGCTGCGCGTGGCAGGCCGCGA
>JANQSB010000122.1 GCA_028284295.1 Myxococcota bacterium
GGAGACGAGGACGGCGACGGACTCCAGAACGACGCCGAGGTCGACACCCACGGCACCGACCCGGGCAACGCCGACACCGACGCGGACGGGCTCGGCGACGGCGACGAGATCAGTACCCACGGCAGCGACCCGCTGCTGCCGGATTCGGACTTCGACGGGCTCGGCGACGGCGAAGAGATCGCGATCGCGACCAGTCCCACCGACCCGGACCACGACGACGATGGCTACTGCGACGGCCCGGATACCGCCTTCGGCGCCTGCACGGCGGGGGACAATTGTCCGGCGGTCTCGAACGCCGGCCAGGAGAACAGCGACGTGCTCTCCGCGGGAGACGTCTGCCAGTGCGGCGACGTCGACGGCAGCAACGTGGTGGACGCCACCGACCTGCAGGCCGTTCGGGAGTACATCGTCGACCGGAGCGGCGGCCCGCCCTTCGACCTCGCGCGCTGCGACGTCTTCGATTCCGGTGCCGACGGGACGACCGACTGCGACGTGGCGGACGCCGCGGCCATCGAGCGCGTGGTCGAGGGTGCGAGTACGAGCATCCAGGACGTCTGCGACGCCTACAAGGGCCCGTAGACGCGTCGATCGGCGACCGGAGCGGTATCCTCTCGAACATGAGCGACGGTGACTTCGAGGCCCGGATGGTGCCCATGCCCGGGTATGGCTTCTTCTGGATCACCTTCTCGGGGGAGATCACGGTGGAGCGCCTGGGTGCGGCCCACGCCGAGTTCCGGCGGCACCCGGCCTTCGAGCCGGGTGTCGACGAGCTGCTCGACTTCAGCGGCACGTCGATCAACCTGCTGAGTCAGCAGGACATCGTGCTGATCCGTCGCTTCATGAAGGAGCGCACGGACCGGCACCACATCAAGAGCGCGATCGTCGTGGGCTCGGCGGTCGACTACGGGGTCGGTCGCATGTTCGGAACCCTCGTCGAGGTCGACGAGGAGGTGCCGGTCTCGTACCACGCCTGTCGCTCGGTTCGCGAGGCGCTCGAGTGGCTCCGGCCCGGGCAGGAAGACGAGCTGCTCGCTGCCTACGCCGAAGCGTCTGGCTGACGGCGCTGGTTCGCGCGTCTCCTCTCGCCGGCGCGTCGCAGCGCTTCCGCCTGCTCGGGGTCGACCCGGGCGTAGCGGTCGCGCCAGCTGTCGTCGTCGCTCCAGCGGAAGGGGGCCTGGACGGTGGTGCGCGGGAGCCGCGCGGACTCGAACAGGTCCAGCGCGTGCCCCAGGATCGCCCGCTGCATCGCTTCGTCGAAGGGACGGCCGCAGGGATTGCCGAGCGGGAAGTCCGTGAACAGGAAGCGCGCGACGCCGCACTCCTCGACGATGTCCCGCGCCGAGCCGATCACCACGGTGGGCATGCCGGCCTGCTCGAGGTGCCTCGCGACCAGACTCACGGTCTGGTGACAGACGGGTCAGAGCGGGACGAGCAGCGCGATGTCGGCCGCGTCCTCTCGCAGGCGCGCGAGGATCTCCGGGGCGTCCTCGTCGCTCGTTCGCCGCTGGCTGTAGTCGGTCGGAACCCCGTGGAAACGCGTCGCCAGACTGCCGATCCGTCCCGCTTCCGCCGCGCTGCGAAGCGGGGTCACGGGCAGGAAGGAGGCCAGGTCCTCGGTGTGGGTCGCCTCCTTGTCCCACGACAGGTCGTCGGTGAAGAGTCGCTCGGGCAGGGGCTCGACGGGCGCGGAGTAGACCTGCTTGTCACCTCGCAGCACGCCCGCGACCGGCTGCTGCCCCAGGTCCAGACTGGCCGTGGTGACGAGACCGATCCGGCTCTCGGCCAGCGGCTTCTGCAGCCGAGCGAAGGGCACCTCGTCGTGGTGGGCCCACGCGTAGGGACGGTCGTAGCCCTGGGCGGCGTAGTAGTCGCGGGTCCGGTCGATGTAGCTCACGAAGCGGCGATGCGTGACGGCCATCGGTCGAATCAGGATAGGTCATTCGCCGTCGGCCGTGCGGGCATCGGCTGGCGGGCCGATCGCGATCCTCTATGGTGTTGGCACCCACCCGAAGGAGGCGCCATGCAGGTCTCGCAGGTCTCGCCGATCTCGAGCAGGAAGCCCTGTTCGAGATTCCTCGTCGGAGCCGTCCTGGGACTGGCACTCTCGCTCGCCGTCGGATGCGCGAGCGCGGGTCGCGACTTCGACACGACCCATGCGACGGAGGTGCAGAAGGGAGTCCAGAACAAGGACCAGATCCGCGCCTGGTTCGGCGAGCCCTATTCGGCCCAGGCGGTCACGGGACACCCGGCCGGCTGCACCGAGCGCTGGACCTACACCTACGCGTACTCGGACCGCGGGGGGATGCGGACCCAGACGAAGACCCTCGTCGTCGACTTCGACAGCAGCGGGACCGTCTGCGACCACGCCTTCATCCAGCAGTAGTCGGTCGGTCACCCGTTCGCCTGGCGGCACCTCTGCACGGGGGACGGGCCGCCGGCGTGCCCAGGTCTGGGGCACTAGGACCCGGGCTTCGAGGCGTTGCGCTCGAAAGGGGTCCCCGACCAGTCCTCGGCGCGGTGGAAGGCGTCCCAGGTCGTGGTCGGGTCGTGCTTGGCGACGTCGAAGAAGAGGTGCTTCTGGAAGGACGAGCCGCCGTCGACGCGCAGGGTCTGGCCCGAGATGAAGGCGGACGCGGGCGAGAGCAGGAAGACGACGGCGGCCGAGACTTCGCTCTCCGTCCCGAGGCGGCCGGCCGGGACGGTCCTTGCTCCCTTGACGGCCGCCTCCTGCAAGGCCTCGGGATAGGTGCGCATTCCCGAAGACAGGATGGTGCCGGGGGCGACCGCGTTCAGGCGGATGTCGTACTGCGCCCACTCGAGCGAGAGGGTGATGGTCAGATTCTCGATTCCGGCGCGGGCAGCGGCGCTGTGCGCCATCCAGACGTAGCCGGAGCGGATGTCCGAGAGCATGCTCACGACCTGGCCGCCGTTCTGCTTCATCGAGGCGTCGAAGACGGCGCGAGTGACGCGGAAGGTCCCGTGCAGGTTCAGGTCCACCACCTTCTTCCAGGCACTCTCGGACAGCTTCTCGGTGGGAAGCGCGAACTGACCGCCCGCATTGTTGAAGAGTCCGTGGATCGGGCCGCAGCGCTCGACGATTCGCGCGACGGCGGCCGTGACCGACTCGCCCTCGCGCACGTCCATGGGCTCGCTCTCGCACAGTCCTCCGTCGGCGCGGATCTCCTCCGCGGTCTCGCCGAGGACCTCCTCCCGTCGGCCGCTGATGACCACGCGCGCCCCCAGGCTCGCGAGCTCGTGGCCGGTACAGCGTCCGATGCCGGTGCCGCCGCCGGTCACCAGCACGGTGCGGCCTTCGAAGAGGCCGGGTCGGAACGCGCTGTCGAACGAACTCATCGTGGAATCATCCTGCGCTCTTCGGGATTCGCGTAGCCCGGACTTCCGGGAGTCGGTCTTCGGGCAGGAAGAGTAGTAGCGCCTGTCCCAGCAGCCAGAACAGCGCTCCGGTGGCCATCACGAGGTTGACCATGCCGAAGGGCTCGCCGTCGTTGATGTTGCGCACCACCAGGAAGATCTGCGCTGAGGAGATGTTGGCACCGAAGAAGCAGATGCCCGCCGCGATGTAGCGGGAGACCCAGGCGCGCGGCTGCGGCAAGAGCATCATCACGCCCACCATCCCGATCGCGCTGCGCTGGGTGCGGCAGTAGACGCAGGGATGCACCCAGCCGAGCAGGTCGATCGCCCAGGTCCCGGCGCAGAGCCCGATCGAGAGCACGCCGAGCAGCCGGAGATTCCGGAGCAGCAGTCCGAGCAATGCGTCCATGGGGGCGACCTCGTAGCGGGCAGATCGGGAGTCGTGGCAGCGGGACTCTACCGCGTGGCCGACCCGGCAGGAGCCGATTGTGAGCCCGCGCACCGGGTCGCGGTGACCTCGCGCACGAAGCGCCCTCGTAAGGAGGTCGATGGGTGGAATCGGGAGGTGTCCCCATGCGATACGGACTCCTCGTCCTCGCCATCCTGGGCTGCGTGGCCGGCACCGTGCTCTTCTTCCGGGCCTACGACGACGTGACCACGGCCGCGCTCAGTGACGACGCGCGGCTCGCGGTCGACGTGGGCTGTCGCGGCAAGAACGGCTACGCGAAGCGCGAGTGCCGGGCGATGTTGAAGAAGCTCTACCTGTCGCGGTCGCTCGACCCCGACAAGACCCTGCGCGCGTACTGCGACTCCATCAAGAGCGCACGCTGGGGGGGGTCGAGTCCGCCCCCGCCCCGGCTCTGCGTGGAGCGCTACGGGGGCTGGCCGACGGGCTGAGGACGCGCCGCCCGCGCGTCAGCGATGCCGGCGGTAGAGCTCCCGGATCCACGCGACGATCGGCCGGTCCGCCCACGCCTCCAGGTCGGCGCGGGCGCGGGGTGGGATGGCCAGCCGGGCATAGGTGGGATGCTCTGGCGGAGCGGCGATCGGCGCCAACAGGCTGGCCGCGGTCAGGTCCGCTCGCGTGAAGCGGTCGCCCAGCAGGTAGCGGCGGCCGTCGCCGAGCAGGCCGTCCAGCCAGTCGAGCTCGCGCAGGACGATCTCTCTCGACTCGCGGCCCTGGGCGGGGCCGAGGTCCATGGCGCCGGTCATCAGCTGGCAGGCGATGGGCCAGTTGTCTTCGGCGGCCCGGCGTTCGGCGCCTTCGAGATCCGACAAGAAGATCGGCAGCACGCTCTCGGGGGGCTCGACGAGGGCCTCGGAGTAG
>JANQSB010000131.1 GCA_028284295.1 Myxococcota bacterium
GGACGCCACCCGGTCGCCCCTCCCGGCACCCCAGGGCCTCTACCCGTGCGCCGGGGGCGAGCCCGGAGCCGAGCGGTGACCGGTTGCCGTCCCGCTCGAGCAGCCTGCCGTAGGCGCTCCACTCGAGGGCGGGCTCGGCGGCGACGTTGACCGCGGCCTCCACCATGGTGCTCTCGACGTGGTGTCCCCGGCCGCTGCGGGCGCGTTCGACCAGTGCCACCAGCATCGCGAAGCTGGCGTGCATGCCCGCGATCGGGTCGCAGGGGCCGCGGGGGATCCGGGGCTGGTCGTCGCGATGACCGGTCACCCAGGCCATTCCAGACATCTGCTCCATGGTCTGCGCGAAGCCCGTGTTGTCGCGCCAGGGCCCGGAAAGGCCGAAGGCGGGCATCCGCATCAGCACCGCGCGCGGATTCAGCGTGCGGATGCGCTCCCAGTCGAGGCCGAAGTTCTCCAGCACCCGGGGCGTGAAGTTCTCGACGATCGCGTCGCACTCTGCGACCAGGCGTTCGAGGAGGGCCAGGCCCCGCTTCTTCGAGAGATCGAGGGTGAGATCCCGCTTGTTGGTGTTGGCGTGGAGGAAGTGGACGCTCGCATCCCACCACTGCGGGTAGTGGCCCGCCATCATGCCGCCGATCATGCGGAGGCCGTCCGGGCGGGAGGTCGACTCGACGTGGATGACCTCGGCGCCGAAGGTCGCGAGCAGATGGGAGGCGACGGGTCCGGCCCACCAGGCGGTGAGGTCGAGCACGCGCAGTCCCTGGAGCGGTAGCGCGTCGCCGTCGCCGCCGAGCCCCGGGATCGGTCCCCGCTCGCCGTCGAAGCGCGCCGCGTCGTCGTGCTCTCCGAGTCCCGGAGCCGGAGCGACGGGAGGCGGATCGAGGTCGTCCACCCGGTAGGGTCGCCGGGGCTGGACGAAGCGCTCCTCGGCGTCCGGAACGAAGACGCCCCGGGCGACCAGCTGCTCGTGCTGCTGGATGGTCTCGCCGTTGCAGATCGGTGCTACGGGAATGCGCAGCAGCGACGCGCGCTCGATCACGTCGGCGGTCTCGTGACGCGCGAGCCAGGGGTGCATGATGCCCTTCCACTCCTCGAAGCGGAGCAGGCGGCCCGCGACCTGCGCGAGCACTTCGTCTTCCTGCAGGTCGGCGCGTTCGATCAGCACCAGGAAGTCGGAGAACTGCTGGCGGGAGTTGGTGCAGAAGCCCACGTAGCCGTCCGCCGTGGGCTCGATCGAGGGTGTCTCCACGGTGGGGCTGAGGAAGCCGTGCTCCGGGTCGTCCGGGCTTCCGTTCATCAGGCGGTTCATCGATTCGGAGAAGTTCGTGTACACGAAGTTCGCCGTCTCGAGCATCGACAGATCGACGTGCTCGCCCTGGCCGCTGGCTCTGGCGCGAAGGACGGCCGGTAGCACCGCGGGAGCGGCGTACGCTCCCGCCGCCCACTCCGAAAGGCGTCCGCCGGCCTGGATGGGCTCATGGCCCATCAGCCCCCGCATGCCGATCGATCCGCACTCCGCCTGCACCGTGAACTCCGTCGCCAGCCGGTCGGCCCAGGGGCCGCTGCGGCCGTAGGGAGTGATGGAGAGGACGACGAGCTGCGGGTGTGCGGCCCGCAGTGCGGCGACGTCGAGCTTCTCGCCCGTGTCCGACTCGAGGCCGTGCGCCTCGATCAGCAGGTCGGCCCCGGCG
>JANQSB010000149.1 GCA_028284295.1 Myxococcota bacterium
CGCCGGGCGCCGTTGGCCTCGACGCCGAAGAGGTGGGTCGCGACCAGGAGCACGACCGAGACCGCCCAGATGGGAAGGGCCAGCCTTCGCCAGATGCGAAGCGGCAGCCACATGGCCCCGACCATTCCGGCCCCGCCGACGGCGAGCGCCAGCAGGTGCTGCCGGAAGAGCGGAGGAACGGTCACCTCCATGTCGAGCGGCGCCGTCGTGCTGTAGCTCATCACCACGCCCAGGGAGACCAGCACCACCGCCGCGCCCCCGACGCCGGGGTCGACCTGCCAGCCACGGCTCGCGACCTCCCGGGGTCGCGCCGCGGCGCGTGTGCGTCTGCGGGCCGCCGTGCTCACGCGACACCCTCCTCTCGGCGTCGGGCGTCGGCCCAGCGACGGGCTGCGGCGCTGAAGCGCTCGCCGCGCTCCTCGAAGCTGGCGAACTGGTCGAAGCTCGCGCAGCCCGGCGCGAGCAGCACCACGTCTCCCGCGTTCGCGGTCTCTGCCGCCGCGAGGACCGCCGCCTCGATCGAGTCGCAACGGGTGGCGGGGAGGCGGCCCGCCAGTGCGGCTTCGATCTGGGGCGCTGCCTCGCCGATCAGGAAGGCGGCGCGCGCCCGATCTCCCGCGCTCGCCGCCAGGGCGTCGAGCGACGCACCCTTGGCGCGGCCGCCCGCGATCCACAGTACCCGGGGAGGCGTGGACGCGAAGCTCTCCAGCGAGCGCATGGCGGCGCCCGGGTTCGTCGCCTTCGAGTCGTCGACGAAGGACACACCGGCTGCGCTCGCCACGGTCCGACAGCGGTGGGGGAGGGCCTCGAAGTCGAGCAGCGCCGCGGCCGCCTGCCGCGGATCGGCTCCCAGGGCCTGGACCGCGGCAAAGGAGGCCAGCACGTTCTCCAGGTTGTGGACACCGGCGAGGTCGGGGAGCGCGCCCCAATCGAGCGCCAGCTCGGTGCGAGAGCCCCTCGATTCCAGCAGGATCCGGCCCGCGTCGAAGAAGGCGCCTTCGCCGCCGTGCGGGGTGCGAGCGAAGCCGACGACGCGGGCGCGGGTGCGCGACGACAGCTCCCGGACGACCGGGTCGTCGAGGTTCAGCACGGCGACGTCGTCCTCGTTCTGCTGCTCGAGCAGGCGGGCCTTGGCATCCACGTAGGCCTCGAAGCTGCCGTGCCGATCGAGGTGGTCGGGCGAGATGTTGAGCACCACCGCGACGCGGGGGCGGAAGGACTCGACGGACTCGAGCTGGAAGGAGGAGACCTCGAGGACGGCCGCGTCCAGGGGCTCGCCGACCAGCGACAGCGCCGGCGAGCCGATGTTGCCCGCGGCGCGTGCGCGCAGCCCTGCGCCCCGCAGCATGGCCTCGATCACCCGCACCGTGGTGCTCTTGCCGTTGGTGCCCGTGACGGCGATGAACGGAATCGCGAGCGCTCGTCCCGTGAGCTCGATGTCACCCCAGGCCCGCGTTGCCTCGGCGTACCGCGCGCGCGGGACACCGGGGCTGGGGACCACGAGATCGAAGTCCGCGAGCGGGGGGATGGGCTCTCCGCAACGAAGCTCGACCCGGTCCCCGAGCGCGTCGAGCGCTTCCCGCTCGCCGATCGCCTCGCGGCTGCGTTCGTCCACGGCGACGACCCGCGCGCCCCGTTCGGCACAGAAGGCGGCGGAGCTGCGACCGGTCATGCCCAGACCGATCACGAGCACGCTCCAGTCTGCCAGGCTTCGAAGGCCATCGTCGCTCTGTCTTCCCCCGCGTGTCACGCGTCTACCCGCCCCCGGCGCGTCCGTTCTGCTCGCGTCGCCGTCACCGGAGCTTCAACGACGACAGGGCGACCAGTCCCAGGATGATCGAGACGATCCAGAAGCGGACCACGATCTTCTGCTCGGGCCAGCCCAGCTGCTCGTAGTGGTGGTGGATGGGCGTCATCAGGAAGACGCGCTTTCCCGTCAGCTTGAAGGAGGCGACCTGGATCATGACGGACACGGTCTCCATCACGAAGATCCCGCCCACCACGGCCAGCAGCACCTCCTGTCGGATGAGGACGGCGATCGTGCCCAGCGCCCCGCCCAGGGCGAGGGCGCCGACGTCGCCCATGAACAGGTCCGCGGGCGAGGCGTTGAACCAGAGAAAGCCCAGGCCACCGCCGACGAGAGCGCCGCAGAAGATGGCCAGCTGCCCCGAGCCGGGGACGTACTTGATGGCGAGGTAGTCGGCGATCACCGCGTGTCCCGCCGCGTAGGCGAGCAGCAGGAAGGTCGCCGCCGCGATCATGACCGGGCCGATGGCCAGTCCGTCGAGACCGTCGGTGAGGTTCACGGCGTTGCTGGTGGCGACGATGATGAAGGCGGCGAGCGGCACGTAGAGGATGCCCAGGTTGGGCGTGAAGTCCTTGAAGAAGGGGACGGCGAGCTCGCTGTCGAAGTTCGGGTCGGTGTAGATCGCGAAGCCGACCCCGAGGGCGAGGACCGTCTGCCAGACCAGCTTCATTCGCGCGGAGACCCCGGCGCTGCTGCCCTCGCGCACCTTCTTGTAGTCGTCGATGAAGCCCAGCAGCCCGTAGCCCGCCGTCAGCCCCAGCAGGATCCACACGAAGCGGTTGTCGAGCTCCGACCAGAGCAGCACGGAGACCATCAGCGCCAGCAGGATGAGCAGCCCGCCCATGGTGGGGGTCCCCGCCTTCGACTGGTGGTCGGGTCCGATCTCGCGGATGGGCTGACCGACTCGCAGGGCGGCCAGGCGGCGAATCAGCCAGGGACCCACCAGGAAGCTGATGAAGAGCGCCGTGAGGGTCGCCGCCGCCGTGCGGAAGGTGATGTAGCGGACGACGTTGAAGACGCCGAACTGCTCTGCGAGCGGGTAGAGCAGGTGGTAGAACATCTAGGCGGTCTCCCTGCGCAGCGCCTCGACGACGCGCTCGAGCTTCATGGCGCGCGATCCCTTGACGAGGACCCAGCCCCCCGGTGCGAGCGCGGCGCGGACCGTCCGGCTCGCCTCCTCGCAGTCCTCTGCGACCCGGGCTCGGGACGCGTCCATGCCGGCCTCGCGCGCTGCGGCGATCACCAGCGGGGCGCGGTCGCCCGTGGCGATGAGATGGCCGATCCCCAGCTCCGCCGCCCAACGACCGACGTCGCGGTGCGCGTCTGCTTCCGTGTCCCCGAGCTCGCCCATGTCGCCGACGACCGCGATCGCGCTTCCGTCTCCCGCCAGCGCCGCCACCGCCTCGAGGGAGGAGCGCATCGAGATCGGGTTCGCGTTGTAGCTGTCGTCGATGACCGTCGCGCCTTCGCCGATGGGGTGAGGGGCCATGCGGCCCGCCGGCGGGCGGTAGGTGGCGAGGCCGGCCAGCACGTCGTCGAAGCCGACTCCGGCCGCGAGCGCGGCCGCGGTCGCGGCGGTGGCGTTGACGACCGTCGTGGCACCGAGTCCCGTGACCTGGACCGTCGCAGCGCCCTCGGGTGTCTCGAGCTCGAAGCGGAAGGCGCCGCTCTGGACGAATCGCGGATCCCGGGCCCGCACCGAGGCGGGTCGTTCGCAGCTGAAGTCCAGGCGCCGTCCCGGGGCGCGGTCCGCCTGGGCGGAAGCCCGCGGGTCGTCGAGGTTCGCGACCGCGATGCCCTCGGGTCCGAGAGCGGCGTAGAGATCGCCCTTCTCTTCGGCGATGGCCTCGCGGCTTCCCAGGAATTCGATGTGGGCGACGCCGCAGTTGGTAACCAGCCCCACGTCCGGTCGTGCGATCGCGGCGAGCCGCGAGATTTCGCCGCGGTGGTTCATCCCGAGCTCGACGACCGCGCGCTCGTGCTCGGGCTCGCGCCGGAGAAGGGTCAGCGGCACTCCGAACTCGTTGTTGAGGTTGCCCTCCGTGGCCAGGCAGGGGCCGGCCGCCCGCAGGATCGCCGCGCAGATCTCCTTGGTCGTGGTCTTGCCCGACGAGCCCGTAATGGCGATCACCGGACCCTCGAAGCGATCGCGGTGTCCCCTCCCGAGCGCACCCAGGGCCTTCGTCGTGTCGTCGACCTCCACGACGAGCAGCTCGCCGAGACCCGAGGAGCTCTCTTCGGGCAGCTCGCGCCCCTTGGCAACCAGCACGCCCGCGGCGCCGGCTTCGGCCACCTGGGGTACGAAGCGGTGTGCATCGTGATTGGGGCCGACGATGGCCACGAAGAGGTCGCCCGGCCCGGCCCGACGGCTGTCGATCACGACGCCCTCGAAGCGGGTGCGCTCCGACCCGGACCGAAGTCGTCCTCCGGTCCAGTGCAGCAGGTCGTCGACCCCGAACGCCTCGCTCACGAGCCTTCCTCCTGACGCGCGCGTCGCCATTCGGCCAGGGCGCGACCCGCTTCCTCGCGGTCGTCGAAGGGATAGGTGTGGCGGCCGACGATCTGGTAGTCCTCGTGGCCCTTGCCCGCGAGCACGACGGTGTCGCCGGGGCGCGCCACCGAGACGGCCAGCTCGATGGCCTCGCGCCGGTCGACCGTGAGGGTGTAGGCCCCTTCGCGAGCGTCCAGCGCTTCGGGGTCGACCCGTTCGCGGCCCGACAGCCCCGACTCCACGTCGCGCAGGATCTGCTCGGGATCCTCGGTGCGCGGGTTGTCGCTGGTGGCCACGATCCGATCGCTCGACTTCGCCACGGCCTGGGCCATCAACGGGCGCTTGGCGCGATCACGGTCGCCCCCGCAGCCGAAGACGGTGATCAGACGGCCGCTGGTGAGAGGCCGCACGGCATCGAGGAGCTTCTCCACCGCGTCGGGGGTGTGTGCGTAGTCGACGATCACGGTGGGCGAGTCGGGCGCGGGCGCGACCACCTCCATGCGACCCGGCACCTGCGGGCAGTGCTGTACGCCTTCGACGATGGCCTGGGGTGGCAGCTCCAGCGCCGCCGCGATCCCGCAAGCGACGACCAGGTTCTCGAGATTGAAGTCGCCGAGCAGTGGGAAGACGAGCTCCAGCTCGCCGGCGGGCAGCTCCACGCGGGCCCGCGTGCCGTCGAGCCGCACCTCCGCGTGCAGCAGCCGAAGCTCCGCCTCGCGATCGGGCTGGCGCGTGGTGCGGATCAGCCGTGCACCCACCTCGCGCGCGGCGGCGAGCGACTGCTCGGCGCTGTCGTCGTCGATGTTGACGACCGCCGTGCCGCCGGGTGCCAGGTGCTCCCGGAAGAGGCGCAGCTTCGCTCTCCGGTAGGAGTCCATGTCGCCGTGGAAGTCGAGATGGTCCTGGGTGATGTTCGTGATGGCGCCGACCTGGAAGCGGCAGCCGTGCACCCGGCCGAGCTCGAGGCCGTGGGAGGAGACCTCCATCACGGCCGCATCCACACCGTGGGTCCGCATGGCGCGCAGCACCTGTTGCAGGTCGAGACTCTCGGGTGTCGTGTTGACGGCGCGCAAGGTCTCGCTCGCATAGCGGATGGCGACAGTGCCGATCAGCCCGGTCGCGCGCCCGGCGCGAGCCAGGATCGACTCGACGAGGTAGCTGGTGCTCGTCTTGCCGTTGGTCCCCGTGATGCCCACGAGGTCCAGCTCGTCGGCGGGCTCGCCGTAGAAACGCGCAGCCATCGGGGCCATGGCGCGCCGGCTGTTCGGGACCACGACCACCGGCGCACCGCTGCCCGTGGCCGCGACGGCCGCTTCGGCGCGTGTGCCGTCCTCGACCAGCAGCGCCACGGCGCCCAGCTCGAGGGCCGCGTCCAGATAGTCGTGGCCGTCGCTCACCGCTCCCACCAGCGCCACGAAGAGGTCGCCCGGCGACACCTTGCGCGAGTCGTAGGTGATGCCGCGGACGACCGGATCCGCGGCCGGGTCGGCGGCTTCCGGTGCGAGCTGCCGGGGCAGGGCGTCGAGCAGGGTCGACAGTCGCATCAGCCCTCCCTCTCCCGACGTCGCCGGTCGGGGAGTCCGCCCCGCCCGGAGTCTGCCGAGAAGCGCAGGCGCACCCGCAGCTGGTCTCCCACGAGGACGGTTCCGGGTGCCGGGTCCTGCTCGATCGCCAGACCCCGACCGTCTCCTTGCAGTTCCAGCACCAGGGAGTCGCGTGCAGCGATGCGGCGGGCACCGGCCAGGGTCTCTCCACGGAAGTCGGGAACGAGATGGGACGTCGCTGTCGTCCGCTTCGAGGCGGCATCGGAGGCGGGCGCCGATACCTCGGGGAGCGGCGGTGCCGGCTCCACCTTCGCGACGGCCGGCGCGGGGGCGGGGGCCTTCGCGGGCGAAGGAGCAGGCGACGGCGCGGGCTTCGCCGGCTGCGACGGCGCCGGCTCGGTGCGCGCGACGCGCGGCTTCCTGGCGGGCGGCTTCCGCGTGGGCGGAGACGCGCTTCGCGCCGGTGTCGGGCGGGCCTCCGGCTTCGGCGCCGCCGCCTCGCTTCGCTCGGCCAGGACGCCCTCGAAGCGTTCGGGCTGCAGCTTCGCGGGCTCGGTCACCAGTCCGAGGTGTGCGAGCTGGGCGGAGGCCAGCTGCGCGAAGAGCGGTGCGGCGTGGTCGCCGCCGCCGTGGGCGGGGCCCGCGGGTTCGTCGATCACGATCGCGACGGCGAGCGTCGGGTTCT
>JANQSB010000167.1 GCA_028284295.1 Myxococcota bacterium
TCCGCCGGGTGATCGAGGACGCGGGAGATCCTTCTCCGGACCCGGTGTACCTGGACACGCTCGCGGCAGCACACGCTGAGCTCGGGGACTTCGAGGAGGCGGCTCGCGTGGCCACGCGTCTGCTCGAGACTCTGGAGGCCTCGGAGGAGGCCGACCCCGAGGCGACCCGAGCCGTGATCGAGATCGTCCGCGCGAACCGCGATCGCTATCGCGAAGGGCGACCGGTTCAGGATCCCGAGGTGACGCCGGAGGGGGCCGACCCCTCCGTTCCCTGATCCCCCCCTGATCCCCGGGTCGCCTTCAGCACCTCGATGCGGATCGAACGCCGGGTCGTCAGGCCCTCGACCGAGCGGCCCGAGAAGGTGACGATCTGGCTGCCGACCTGGTCCGGACGCGGCCACCACAGGAGCAGTCCGCGTCCCGTGCCCGCGTCGAAGAAGCGGGCATTCGCGGACTCGAGGTTCGGGGCCCCGACGATCTCGGCCGAGAGATCGAGCGCTCGGGAGGAGTCTCCGCGGTCGCTGTTCAGCAGGATCCACAAGGGCCGGCCGACCGGGGCCCGGCGATCCCGGACCGGGCCCAGGGAGGGGAGCTCGGTGGTGAGGATGCTGCTTGCGCCGAATCGCTCGGACTGCCAGGCGATTCGCGTACCGTCGATCGCCGCGAGCCCGTCGTCGCCCATGTTCGCCGTGAGGCGCTGCACCGGGCAGCGCTCGCGGATCCGGTCGTACTCGCAGAAGAAGACGTCGGAGTCCTCGTCTCCGACGCGCATGGACCACACCAGCCGATCCCCCGAGAGCTCGGGCTCGACGTCCCGGACGCCGGCGGCGACACGGACCGGCTCGCAGGCCCCGGTCCCGGGCTCGCCGATCTCACAGGCGACCAGGGGAGTATCCGTACCGAACCCGAACTCGACCCAGGCGAGCAGCCCGTCGGAGTAGATCGGACGGGACAGGGCCCGGAGGAGGAAGGGCTCCTCGGCCGCGCAACGCCCGGTCTTCCATCCGGGCGTGCAGAACGACGTGCGACTGCCCGCCTCGGACCAGCTCAACGAGCGCCCGTCGGTGCGCAGGAAGACCCGTCGTGTCTCCGGGAGACCCGAGGCCCCGGGGAGACAGCCGGAACGCCCGCGCGGGCGGCAGCTCCGGAGGTCCAGCTCGCCGGACCGAGTGTCCAGCCAGTGGAAGCGTCGATGGGTGGTCGCCGGCCTCTGGGGGCTGTCGCTGTCCGGCGCGAGCAGGAAGGGCGAGCAGGCGGGGAGGTCTTCGCGCAGGCGCAATCGCAGCCGGCAGCCGAACAGGCTCGAGCCTTCGCTGCTCGAGTCCCTCCAGCTCACGAGTCGCCCGGCGATCGAGGCCTCGGTCTGCTCCCCGGGGCCTCCGGCGAGTCGCGCGACCTGGCCGCTCCGGACATCGGCGACGAAGAGATCACGGCCGGGGTCTTCGCCGCCCTCGGTTTCCGGTCCAGGCTCCGCTTCCCACACGACGCGGCTTCCGGACACGTCCGGGCGGTAGGCGGGCGTGTCGCGCTCGGACAGCTCGTCGAAGTGGCCGTTCTCCAGGCTGAGCTGCACGAACTCCTGGTAGATCTCTCCGGTGTTCGCCTCGACCTCGAGCCTGACCACGTAGCTTCCGGGGAGGGCCTCCGAGATCGACCAGAGCCCCAGCACACCATCCGGTACGGGCTGCGACGACTCCACGATCGGAGTCCAATCCGCGGGCTCGTTGCCGCTTCCGACACTCAGCCGGTACGCCGCAAAGTCCGCGCCCGCCGCGCGGCCCTCGATGACGACGCGCTGCTGCTGGGCGGGCGAGAAGCGGCGCGTGGGGCGCGGCGAGGTGGTGGCCGCGTCGAGA
>JANQSB010000177.1 GCA_028284295.1 Myxococcota bacterium
GCCCAAGCGTTGCGGCCACACCCGGGGCAAGCAGGTGGTCGGGCGAGACGAGGCGGTGACGCGCGTCCGGGCCGCAGTCGACGCGCGCGAGCGGCTCGACGGTCGGATCCTCGTGATGGCGCGGACCGACGCGCGCGCCACCCACGGCTTCGACGAGGCCCTCGAGCGCTGCCGCCTCTTCGAGGAGGCGGGAGCCGACATCCTCTTTCTGGAGGCGCCGCACAGCGAGGAGGAGATGTCGGTCTTCTGCCGGGAGCTCCGCGCTCCCAAGATGGCCAACCTGGTCGAGGGCGGGGACACGCCCCTGCTGGCTCCGGATGCCCTGGAGGCGCTCGGCTACAAGATCGCCGCGCGGCCGCTGACCCTGCTCTCGGCGGCGGTACGCGCCATGCGCGAAGCGCTGGATGCGCTCGCCGCAGGCCGGTCCCCCGACGGTCTCGTGGACTTCGAGGTGTTGCGGGAGATCGTCGGGTTCCCGGCCTACGACGAGCAGGCGGAGCGCTACGCGACGGGCGACGAGGATCGCCGGTAGCCCGCCAGGCCTGCCAGGCCCAGCCCCACCAGCACCGCCGTGCCGGGCTCCGGAACCGGCGGTGCCGCGCTGCCGTAGACCCAGCCGTCCCACGCGCCGTTGGACACGAGCCGGTCGCCGACGCCGATCGACGAGAAGGCCCACGGGTCGAGCTCGGTGTCCTTCGTCCAGTAGTGCCAGTAGTCCTCACCGCCGCCGAAGCCCGCGTTCGCGTGGCCGTCGTACTCGAGTCCGTTGACGAACGGGCCGAAGAAGGTCTGGATGTCCGTCATGAAGGACGGAAGCTCCGTCTCCAGGATGTCGAGCAGGTCGAGTCCCGTCACGGTCCCGTCGTCGGTGAAGGCCACCAGGAAGACGAACTCGGCGCCGTCCTTGAACTCCAGCACCACGGTGGCCTCGTCCAGCCCGGTGCCGACACTCGCCTCGATCGGGAGGGCCTGGGCGCTGGCGGCCCCCAGGCCGACGACCATGGCTGCCGTCGCCAGCAACCCTCGACTCACTCGCCGTGCCCAGCGCGTTCCTTGCTTCTGCTTCTGCATGTCGTTCTCGCTTCCATCGGGCTGTTGCCCGAGCATCCATTCGCGGGATGCCGACCCGGATTCGCGAGTGCCCACCGGTCCGCTCGGTAGCGAGATCGTCGTGGGTCATCTGAACGACGGCTGCCGAGGCGTCCCGTTCGCGAGGACACTCGTTCTGCTGCTCGGGGCAGGTCTTCCGGCTCTGGGCCTCGCTCCCGATCGCCTTCCCGCTGGCTCCGCAGGTCCCGGTCGCTTCCCGGTCCCCGACGGGGCTGGCAGTGGCTGCCGATCGGGGGCTGCGGGTCGCCTCGCATTCGCTCGGCGGCCCACGGACCCATCACGGCGGCGCGTCCGCGGTGGAATCCGAGGCCGATCTCCGTCTCCTGGTGCGCCTGCGCTGGAGCGCCTGCGCGGGAGCCGGGGGTCGACCCCGTCACCACACTTCCCTTTTTCACCCTGCCGGCGCGATGCTGTCTCGCACCCGGCCGACCGGGCACCCCTTGCGGATCGCAGTATACCCTTCGTGGCTCCGGCTTCAGCTCCCGATCCTGCGGATCGCGAGCCAGGGGGTGTCCGGCGGTGTCGGCTCCCGCAGGTCGACCTCGCCCTCGACGTACCAGAAGTTGTCGTCCCGGTCGTCGAGCAGGACCTGCCGCACCGAGAAGAGGCGGGGCTCCTCCTCGTCGATCACCGTCCAGTGGGCCTGACGGGCGGCCGGGTCGAAGCGCACGCGCTCGTACTCGAGGTAGAAGGGCTCGAGGGCCGCCTCGAAGCGCCGGGCGTCGAAGGGGTCGTCCGGCCGCTGTCGAACACGGCGCGCGGCGTCGTCGTAGCGCCGGGCGGCCAGGTCGCGGACCAGCTGGTGCATCTCGGCGCGCACCCGGGCGCGGAGCGCACGCGGGTCGAGGCGCGCGTCGGGTCGGTGGGTCTCGGCCGGGTCGCGCGCGGGGCGCGGCTCGGGGGCGACGAGCGACTCCCACTCCTCGAGCAGACTGGAGTCGACCCCGGCGACCAGGCTGCCCAGATAGCCGATGACATCGTAGACCGCGTCGCTGCGCGCGGGCTCCGGGACCGAGCGGACCAGGGTGTTGTGGACCTGGCTCAGGTAGCGGAGCAGCAGGCCCTCGACCCGGGCGATTCCGACCTGCTTCACCCAGTCGTCGAAGCTCGCGTAGTGCTCGACCATCGCGCGCGCGACGGACTTGGGCCGGATGCTCCCGCTCTCGAGCCAGGGGTGCTTCTCGGCGAAGAGGGCGAAGGTCGACCACGCGAACTCCGCGTTCGGTCGGGGCCAGGTCACCTGCTCGAGCTTCTCGCGGCGCTCCTCGTAGGGGACGCCCTCGGCCTTGAGCTCGGCGGCGACCCGGCCGCGTTCGAGTCGCTGCTGCGCGTACAGGATCGGCCGGGGGTCCTCGAGGATCGACTCGACGGCCGAGAGCAGGTCGAGCGCGTA
The DNA here is from genome assembly GCA_028284295.1 of Myxococcota bacterium. Classification (GTDB taxonomy): domain Bacteria; phylum Myxococcota_A; class UBA9160; order UBA9160; family UBA4427; genus JAJDAN01. The sequence continues at coordinate 2,504 of JANQSB010000177.1, forward strand.
GTCGGTCCCTCGCGCATCGGGGCCCGGGTCCAACGCCGCCACCGCGTCGAGCAGGTAGAGGGAGAGGGTCTCGTGCAGCGAGAACTCCCGCTGCAGCTCGTCGCTCACGACGACCCGGGGTGGGCCGCCGCGCACGTCTCGGTCCAGGTCGAGGATCCCGGCGCGCCGAAGCGAGCGGAAGAGCACGGCGGCCTCGCGTCGCAGACTGCGCTTCCGCGCCTCGTCTTCGTGGCAGTGGGCGATCAGGTCGAGCAGCACCCGGTACCCGCCGCCCGGGGTTTCGGCGGCGAGGGCTCCGCGCAGGGCTCCGATCAGGAGTCCGTGGTCCAGCCGGAAGCGCGAGCGGAGCATCTCCGGCGGGCGCCAGATGCGCTCGTCGAAGTCCTTCTTGCTCCACGCGATCAACCCTTCCGGCACCCGCTTCTTGACCAGCTTGCGACGCCGTCCCGGCGAGGCCGCGGCCTTGGCTTCGAGGCGTCGGTTCTCGATCTCCCACTCCGGCGCCTGGGCGACGACGCTGCCTGCTTCGTCGAAGCCCCGGCGACCCGCGCGGCCCGCGATCTGCTGGAACTCGCGCACCGAGAGCAGGCCGACCTTCTCGCCGTCGAACTTGCACAGCCGCGTGAACAGCACCGTGCGGATCGGAATGTTGACGCCGACACCCAGGGTGTCGGTGCCGCAGATCACCCGCAGCAGACCCTGCTGGGCGAGCCGCTCCACCAGCCTTCGGTAGCGCGGGAGCAGACCCGCGTGGTGGAGGCCGATGCCGTGGGAGAGCAGACGTCGGATCGTGGGACCGAAGGGCGTGTCGAAGCGGAAGCTCCCGATCTCGTCGGCGATCGCGCGTCGTGTGTCGCGGTCGCTGACGCGGGCGCTCGTGAGCGCCTGGGCCTGCTCGGTTGCCTCGCGCTGGGTGAAGTGGACGACGTAGACGGGTGCGCGAGCCCGCGACAGCAGGGTCTCGATCGTCTGGTGCAGCGGGGTCTCGGCGTACTCGAAGTCGAGCGGGACCGGACGGGTGACGCCGTGCACGTGGTGGACCTCGCGCCCCGTCCGGGCGGCGAGACGCTCTTCGATGGGCGCCGTGTTGCCCAGGGTCGCGGAGAGCAGCAGGAACTGCGAGTGGCGAAGCACGAGGAGGGGGATCTGCCAGGCGATGCCGCGCTCGCGATCGTCGTAGTAGTGGAACTCGTCCATCACGACGTAGGGCGCGTCCGCCGCCTCGCCCTGCGCCACGGCCATGTTCGAGAGCACCTCGGCGGTGCAGCAGACGATCGGCGCCGCCCAGTTGATGCTGGCGTCGCCGGTGAGCATCCCGACGTTCTCGGCTCCGAACTGCTCGCACAGGTCGAAGAACTTCTCGCTCACCAGGGCCTTGATGGGCGCCGTGTAGAAGGAGCGGCGTCCCTGGCATAGCGCCTGGAAGTGCAGTCCGAGCGCGACCAGGGACTTGCCGGAGCCGGTGGGCGTGGAGAGCACCACGTGGCGACCGGTGCACAGCTCGAGCAGGGCCTCTTCCTGCGCGGGATAGGGGCTCAGGCCGACCTCCCCGACCCAGTCGAGGAAGCGGTCCAGGATGGCGTCGGTGGGCAGCGGCGCACCGACCGGAACGCGATCGATCAGTCGCGGGGGCTCCGGAGCGTCAGCAGGGGGCATGGAGCCCGCCCTGGGCCCGACGGCCCGTCAGCGCCGCAGCAGCAGCCAGCCGAGCACCGCCAGCAGCCCGACGCCGACACCCCACAGCCAGGTCGGCGGCCCCTGTCGGGGCGGCGCCGAGGGCACGATCACCTCGGTGGTCGGCGCCTTCTTCTTCTGCGGTCCGTTGCCGGGAACCTCGACGACCTGCACCGTGATGTTGTCGTTGCCGCCCTCGAGGTTCGCCATCTGTACGAGGGTGCGCGCAGCGTCCTCGGGCTCCATGCGGCCGAGCACCTCGGCGATCTCCGCGTCGGGAACCAGGCCGGAGAGGCCGTCCGAGCAGAGCAGGAAGCGGTCGCCCGGCTGGAGCTCCAGCGGCGTGACCTGGACCTCCACTTCGGGGTTGGTCCCGATGGCCCGCAGGATCTCGTTGCGTTGCGGGTGCTGCTTGGCCTCGTCTTCGGTGATGTGTCCCATCCGGATCAATGCACCGACCACGGAGTGGTCCTCGGTGATCTGCTCGAAGACATCGTCCCGGAGGCGGTAGGCCCGACTGTCCCCCACGTGGGCCACCCAGCCGCTGCCGCCGGACTGGAAGAGAAGGCAGACCCCCGTGGTCCCCATGCCCGCCAGGTCCATGTCCTGCTGCGCGGCTTCGTGAACCCGCTCATTGGCGGTCTCGAGCGCCACGCGCAGCAGCTCGGCCGGGTCGTTGCCGCCGGCGGCGAAGATCTCGGCCGCCGTCTCGACGGTCATGCGGCTGGCGACCTCGCCGCCGAGATGTCCGCCCATGCCGTCGGCGACGATGAAGAGGCGACGCCCCCTCGCGGGGTCCGCGAACTCTCCGAGCGAATCCTGGTTCACCTCGCGCACCTGGCCGACATCGGTCAGGCTGCCGGCCGCGAAGTGCTCGGGATCGGGGATGGACATCGACGCACCTCTTCCAGTTGGCGCTGTGGCTTGCGCGTCTCCTGTCTCTCGCGCAACCGGTGGGCCCAAGACGCCGCGGGTCGCTGCCCCTGTCGGGTGCGGGCCGGATGCTAGCAGGCCGCCCCGAGATGGGTCGGCTTGCGCCGCGAACCCGACGGGTTCGCCCGCCCCGGAAGGTGTCGGAGTCGCCATCCCCGCTTCGTCTTCGGCGAGGCGAACACCGGCGCGTTGGGCCGGTTCCCGGCCCGGATGGCGGGTCGAAGGTGCATGTCGCTTGCGATTCGTGAACAGGGCGGACCTCGGTACGGCAGGAGGTCCGTGCCACGGGCAAGTGATCCGGTTCCTCCCCATCCCCGCCGACGGGGTCGGGCTATCCTGCCCCGGCCATGACCCGCGCCGAGAAGGCCGCCCGGATCCTCCAGATCCTGGACGAGCTCTACCCCCAGCCTCCGGTCCCGCTGCTTCATCGCGACCCCTATACCCTGCTCGTCGCGGTGCTGCTCTCGGCCCAGTGCACGGACGTGCGGGTCAACGAGGTGAGTCCGCGGCTCTTCGAACGCGCGGGCAATCCCGCCGACATGGCAAGGCTGGACGTGCGTGAGATCCGCCGGATCATCCGGCCCTGCGGTCTGTCGCCCCAGAAGTCGAAGGCCATCAAGGAGCTCTCGAAGCTCCTGGTGCAACGGCACGGCGGGCAGGTCCCCAAGACCTTCGAGGAGCTCGAGGCGCTGCCGGGGGTGGGCCACAAGACGGCCAGTGTGGTGATGGCCCAGGCATTCGGGGTCCCGGCCTTTCCCGTCGACACCCACATCCATCGACTGGCGGCGCGCTGGGGGCTCTCCAACGGGAAGAGTGTCGAGCGCACCGAGCGGGACCTCAAGGCGGTGTTCCCCGAAGCACGCTGGAACGCGCTGCATCTCCAGATCATCTACTTCGGTCGCGAGCACTGCCCGGCCCGGGGTCACGACCTGTCGGCCTGCCGCATCTGCTCCTGGGCGGCGACGAAGAAGCGCATACACGAGGAGTCGCGTCGCTCCTGATCCCGCATCGCGGCCTTCAGGCGCGCTCGATCAGCACCAGCCGCCCCAGCAGGGCCGGGTCGGGCGGCTCGTCGGCCGTCGTCTCGACGCGGCGGCCGACCACCTGCACCAGGACCGGGCCTTCGGGCGTGAGCGCCCAGCCCTTGGCGCGCAGCAGGCCGGGACGGGAGAGGCGTTCCACGATCTCGGACTCGGTGACACCCTCCGGCAGCTGCAGCTCTTCGGTGCGGAAGTGCTCGTGGCTGTGTGCGGGAGCGGCGGGCGCCGCGCCGGAGCGGTCCTTCTCTCCGGGGTCGGGCGGGAAGAGCAGCTCGACGGGCACGACGCCCCGTTCGCAGCGGACGATCGGAGCCTCCGGCTCGATCCCGCGCAAGGTCGCTTCCACCGCGTCGTGTCCGTCGGCGGGAATCAGATCGAGCTTGTTGAGCACCAGCAGGTCGGCCGAGCCGACCTGGTCCTCGAAGGTGCCCGAGAGATCGCGACCCTCCGCCAGCTGCTCGGCGTTGACGACGACCACCGCCGTGTCCTCGCCGATCCAGCGTCGCACCGGATCCCGCCAGAAGTTGAGAGTCGTGTCGAAGGGAAGGGCGACTCCCGAGGTCTCGATCACGATGCGATCCGGGTCCACCTGCTCGTGGAGCTGCTCGAGGGTCTCGATCAGATCGTCGGAGAGCTCGCAGCACACGCAGCCGCCTTCCAGCTCGACGAAGGCCTCGCCGCCGGACCCCAGCAGCGCGCGGTCGATCCCCAGCTCGCCGAGCTCGTTGGAGACGACGGCCACGCGCACCCCGCTCCGCTGCGCCGAAGCGAGCAGATGGCGCACCAGCGTGGTCTTGCCCGATCCCAGGAAGCCCGAGACCACCAGAGCCGGGATCTTCTCGCGGCGCGGAGACGTCACGCTCACAGGGTCACGCGACGAATCCCGCTGTGCAAGAAACGTCACGCCCGGCCTCGACATCGAAGCGCCAGCGGGGGACGGACCCGGGGCTATGCTCGGGCGCGGTCCGCCGATCGGGAGGCAGGTCTCATGGCCGGGTACGACTACGACTTCTTCGTCATCGGTGCGGGCTCGGGCGGCGTACGCGCCGCACGCGTGGCCGCGGCCATGGGACGTCGCGTGGCGGTGGCGGAAGACCGCTACCTCGGCGGCACCTGCGTGAACGTGGGCTGCATCCCCAAGAAGCTCCTCGTCTACGCCTCGCACTTCGCCGAGGACTTCGAAGACGCCGAGAAGGGCTACGGCTGGACGGTCGGTACCCCTTCCTTCGACTGGACGACCTTCGTGGCACGCAAGGACGCGGAGATCGAGCGGCTCAACGGGGTCTACGACGGCCTTCTGGAGAAGGCCGGCGCCGAGCAGATCTGGGGACGCGCCACCGTCGCCGGGCCGCACGAGGTCCGCGTCGGGGACCGCAGCTTCACGGCCGAGCACATCCTCGTCGCGACCGGAGGCTGGCCGGACGTGCCCGAGTTCCCCGGGCGCGAGCTCGCGATCACCTCCAACGAGATCTTCCACCTCAAGGAGAAGCCCGAGCGCATCCTGATCGTCGGCGGGGGCTACATCGCGGTCGAGTTCGCCGGCATCCTGAACGGGCTCGGATCGCAGGTGACCCAGCTCTACCGCGGTCCGCTCTTCCTGCGCGGCTTCGACGACGACGTCAGACAGGCGCTCGCCGAGGAGATCCGGAAGAAGGGCGTCGATCTGCGTTTCGACACCAACCTGACGGCGCTCGAGCGGAGCTCCGACGGAAGCCTGCGCGCGACCCTGACCGACGGCAGCCAGGCGGTCGCGGACCAGGTGCTCTTCGCCACGGGCCGGCGTCCCAACAGCGCGAATCTCGGCCTGGAGGAGGTCGGCGTCGAGCTGGCCCCCAACGGGGCCATCGTGGTCGACGAGTACTCGCGTTCCTCGGTGCCGAGCATCCACGCCGTGGGCGACGTGACCGATCGGATGGCGCTGACCCCGGTGGCGCTGCACGAGGCCATGTGCCTGGTGAAGACCCTGTTCGAGGGCGTGCCCACCGCACCGGTGCACGAAGGCGTGCCGGCCGCCGTGTTCTCCCAACCGCCGGTCGGGACCGTGGGGCTCACGGAGGCCCAGGCGCGGGAGAGCGGGGCGGAGGTCGTGATCTACCGGTCGCGCTTCCGCGCCCTCAAGCACACCCTGACGGGCGGCGAAGAGAGCACCATGATGAAGCTCGTGGTCGACCGCGCCTCCGACCGGGTGCTCGGTCTCCACATGGTGGGCCCCGACGCGGGAGAGATGGTGCAGGGATTCGCGGTCGCCCTGAAGTGCGGCGCCACCAAGGCCCAGTTCGATGCCACCGTCGGCATCCACCCCACCTCCGCCGAGGAGTGGGTCACCATGCGCGAGCCGGTCGGGACCGACTAGCGGGTGGGGAAGCGCCGGACGCCGGGGGGAGCGGCGCTCCTGGTGGCCCTCCTGTGGGCCTTCCAGGCCGCGGACCCTTCGCTGGCCGGCGCCCAGGGGCGCGCCGGCAGCCGCCCCGACCTGCCCGCGGCGGACGACGTCTACGACCCCTACGAGGGAATGGACAAGAGCGGGCGCATCCCCGCGATCGAGAAGCCGGCCGATCTGCCCAATCCGGATCGCTGGCGCTACATCCCCGAAGGTCGGATCAAGCCCGGCAACTTCTTCGAGCGCTTCCTCGTCACCAGCTTCATCGTGCCCGTGGTCTTCCGCAATCCCGACACGGGGATCGGCGGGGGGATCGGCATCACCGACATCGACTTCCGCCAGCAGCGACGCCGCGAGTTCGCGGGCTTCTTCCTGGCCTACACGACCAAGAAGCAGCAGAGCTACTGGGGCCTCTGGCGCCGGTGGCTTCACCACCGCGACCTGCCGGAGGGAGGCGTCCTGCAGGAAGAGCGCAGCTTCATCGGCGTCTCGGGCGGCTATCAGAAGACGCTGACCCGCCGCTTCTTCGGCTACGGCGCCACCTCGTCCCAGGACGACCAGATCCGCTACACCGACAAGCTGCTCGAGCTCGAGGTCGAGATGGACCTCGCGATCCCGGAGCCGGGCGCGAACCTGGTGGGCAGCCTCGCCCTGCGCGGCGAGTACCACTCCCTCTCGACCGACGACTTCGACTGCGACGAGTTCGGTCGCCCCAACCAGGACCCGAGCGGCTCGCGCATCTGCCCGGGCGACTGGGACCAGACCTTCCGCTTCCGGGGCTTCATCGAGAACGACGATCACGAGCGCAACGGCTACCTGGTGACCGGCCTGCGTTGGGACACCCGCGACAGTCAGCGCAACCCCTACGAGGGCTATCAGGTCGGGATCCGGGCCGAGTCCCCGCTGCTGCAGAACAACTGGGACGTCGGCTCGCGCATCACCTTCGACGCGGCCACCGCCTTCGCCGTTCCCGGGATCTTCCACAGCGGCGCGGTGGGTGCCGAGGAGAACCCGCCCACCGACGTCATCGCGTTCGGCGCCCAGTACGTGATCAGCGTCGGGGACATGCCCTTCACGGGTCACCCGACCCTCGGCGGCTCGGTCACGCTTCGCGGCTACCAGGCGGGACGCTTCCGCGATGATGCCGCCTGGCATGCCGGGGTCGAGCACCGCTTGTGGGTGATCCCGCGCGGCTTCGAGCTGACCCCGACGATTCGCGTCGAACGGATCGGCATCGCGCCCTTCGTCGAGGTCGGGACCGTCGGCTCCAACGGCCTCGACACCCTGCGCAACCGGGTGCGCTTGAGCTACGGCGTCGGCCTCCGCATCCTGCTGGAACGCGCCGCCCCCTTTCGCGTGGACTTCGGCTTCTCCGAGGAGGGCTTCAACTGGGTGGCCCGATTCGGCCTCACCTTCTGATCAGTCGGCCGCGTTCGCGTCCGTCTCCGCCCCGATGCTCTCGAAGAGCCGCGAGTACTGATCGCGGATCGCGTCGGTGTGTGCCTCGTAGTCGGCCAGCAGCGAGCGCCGCGCCTGTCCCTCGCGACCGGGCGAGCTGTAGCCCAGCCGTCGGGCCAGCCCTTCCAGGTCACCGCGCTCGTGGTCCAGATCGGAGATCGATCGGTTGTCGACCACGCGGAGCCGGCTGGCCAGGCGGCTGAGGAAGCTCCACCCCTCGCTCAGTGCCCGGGCGGCGTCCGGGTCGAGCAGTCCCGCATCCGCCAGGCGCGACAGCTGGACCTCGGTCGGGGCGACCTCGAGCAGGGCGGGATGCTCGGCGGCGTGAAGCAGCTGCAGGACCTGGACGATCGTCTCGACGTCGAGGACGCCGCCTCGCCCGGTCTTGAAGTTGCGCCGCAGCCGGGTCTCCTTGGCGAGCTCGAGCTCCATGCGCTCCCGGATGCGATGGATCTCGCGCACGTCGTCGGCCGCGAGCGGTCGGCCCAGGATCTCCCGCCGCAGGGCGTCGAAGGCCTCGGCGAGGCCTTCGTCCCCCGCGACGGGGCGGGCCCGGAGCAGCGCCTGGCGCTCCCACATCTGCGCGCTCGACTCGTGGTATCGCCGGAAGGCGTCGAGTGAGGTCACCAGGGTTCCCTGGTTTCCCGACGGACGCAGGCGCGCATCGATCTCGTAGCAGGCCCCTTCGGTGGTGGGTGTCTGCAGGGTCGAGATCACGCGCTGGGTGAGCCGCACGAAGTAGTCCTGGGCCTCCAGGTCCACCTGCCCGTCGGCGTCCTTGGCGTCGAAGAGGAAGATGACGTCGAGGTCGCTTCCGTAGCTCAGCTCCCGACTGGCCAGCTTGCCCATCCCGACCACCGCGTATCGCGTCCAGCGCGGATCGTCCGGGTCGTCGAGGCGGCTCCGGAGCTGCTCGCGCGCGAAGTCGAGCGCGTCCTCGACGCACAGCTCGGCCACGTCCGAGAGCGCGGCCTGGGCCTGGGCGGGCTCGATCAGGTCCGCGAGGTCGAGCAGGCCCACGTTCACCGTCTGGCGGTGGTGGAAGAGGCGCAATCCGTCGAGGCGGGTGTCCACGGGGTCGCGTTCGCTTCCCTCCGGCAGCCGGGTGAGGCCCTGCAGCTCTTCTCGCAGGGCTCCCCGTTCGGGCAGGAGCCGCTCGGGGTCGTCGAAGATCGGCTCGATCAGGCGCGGGTGGCCGGCGACGATGCCCGACAGGTACTTGGAGGCTCCGAACAGGCCCGCCAGGCGGGGCACGAGCTCGGGACGATCCAGCAGGAGCTCGTAGTAGAAGCGACGCCCGCCGATGGCCTTGACGAAACGGTCCAGGTTGTTGAGGGCGCGTTCCGGATCCGCCGAGCCCTCGATGGAGCGCGAGAAGTTGGCGGCCAGCTCCTCCATCATGCGACGCGAGGCCGGGAAGCGCATCAGCTGCGGGACGCCGCGGGCGAAGATGTCGAGCACGCCCTCCACACCGCCGTCGAGGCCACACCCCGCCAGCACGGACTCGTAGGCTTCGTGGACGCGCTCGCGACAGGCCTCGATCTCCCGGTCGAGCTCGCTGGCGGCGTCTTCACCGTGGTGGCCCATGGCGCGGGCCAGCCGGCGGCGCGCGTCGGGCGAGCGGGGCAGCGCGTGCACCTGCCGTTCGCCCTCCATCTGCAGGCGGTTCTCGAGACGCCTCAGGTACAGGTAGTCCCGACCCAGGCGGTCCGCGCGTTCGGGCTCCATCAGGCCGACCTGGGCCAGCTGCTGGAGGGCGTCGCGGGTCGAACGCGTGCGCAGCTGGGGAATGCGGGCGCCGTGCATCAGCTGCAGGGCCTGCGCGACGAACTCGACCTCGCGGATTCCGCCCGTATCGAGCTTGACGTCGAAGCCGTCGCCGCCCGCACCGTGGGCCGCCTCGAACTTGTCCTTCAGCTCGCGGATGCTGCGGACCGCGGCGATGTCCATCGACGACAGGTAGATCATCGGATGGACCTGCCGCACCACGCGCCAGCCGAACTCGAGGTCGCCGGCGACGGGCCGCGCCTTGGTGAAGGTCGCCTTCTCCCAGGTGTCGGCCCACTCCTCGTAGTAGGTGGCGAGTGCGTCCTCGTTGATGACGGGTGCGCCCTGGGCCCCCGAAGGCCGCAGGTCCAGGTCGATGCGGTAGAGGAAGCCCTCGTGGCTGAGCTCGCCGACGACGCTTCCGAAACGCTGACCGAGTCGGGTGAAGTACTCCGCGGGCGGTGGCTTCGTGTCGTCCGGATCGAGGTCGCCGCTCGGAGCCCCGTGTACGTAGATCAGGTCGACGTCGGAGGAGAAGTTCAGGGCCTCGCCGCCGAGCTTCCCCAGGGCGATCACGCAGAAGTCGAGCCGCTCCTCGCCCCCGTCGGCCCCTGACTTCCAGACCGGCGGGCCGTAGCGCTCCTCGACGCCCCGCCTCGCCACCTCGAGGCTCCGCTGCAGCAGCAGGTCCGCCAGCTGCGAGATCTCGGCCAGGGTTTCGCCGCTCCGCTCGAGCGAGACGGCCTCCGGCCAGCAGTCGCGGATCGTGATGCGGGCCAGCTCGTAGTACTTGAAGCGGCGCAGCGCGGCCGCTTCGTCCGGCACACCGGCCAGCGCCGCGTCGAGGCGCCGCGCCAGCTCGCTGCGCGGCAGGGGCTGCGCGTAGTCCTCGTCGGCCAGGCGGGCGAGACGTTCGGGATCGCGCCGGAGGCCCGCGGCGAAGAAGGGAGCCACGCCGCAGACGCCGAACAGCACCGCGGCGAGCACGTCGGGGCGGTCCGTCTCGAGGCGCTGCCGAGCTGCGGGGTCGAGTGCGTCCAGGAGCTCCGATGCCAGCTTGCGGGCCGGCTCGGGGTCCGGTGCGTCCGCGAGCCGTCGGGACCAGGCGCTGGTTGCGGAATCGTCGATGGTCGACACGGCGCGCAGCCTATCCGATCCTGGCCCCTCTCTCTCGGAGCCGCGCAGCCCCTTGCACCGAACACCCCTACTCGAGCTCCTGGACGCCTACGAGCGCCGAAACCCCAGCGAAGACGGTCGGGTTCACGAGGTACGCGAACTGGTTCGCAATCATCCCGACTGCTTCGAGCGCAGCTGCCTGCCCGGCCACGTGACGGCGTCGGCCTGGATCGTCTCGAGCGACCGGAGCCGCTTCCTGCTCACCCACCACCGCAAGCTCGGACGCTGGCTCCAGCTGGGTGGGCACGCGGACGGCGACCCCGACGTGTTCGCCGTGGCGCTTCGTGAAGCCCAGGAGGAGTCGGGCATGCTCGACTTCGACCCGGCAGGACCGGAGGGCGAAGGCGGCGTGCCCATGCCCATCGACGTGGACGTCCATCGCATCCCCGCGCGTCCCGGTGAGCCCGGTCACGATCACCACGACATCCGCTTCCTGCTCGTCGCGGGGCCCGGGCAGTCGCCGCGCTTGAGCGGGGAGTCGAACGCCCTCGAGTGGTTCGGCTGGGACCGGCTCGGACGCGACTTCGACGAGGAGAGCCTGCTCCGCCTGGGCCGCAAGGCAAAGGCCTGGATCGACGCGTCGGACTAGCGGGGCGAACGCTTCGCGCGTGCGGGCCGCGGGGGCTGCACCCTGTGCAGCTCTTGCCTAGCGACGTGCGTCGGGGTCGGGCCCCTCGTTGGCGTTCCCCACGAAGGTCACGTTGCGCTGGCCCTGCAGGTGCTCGGGCGTGATCACCCAGTTGCCCTGGGTGCCGCTGCGCATCACGCGCTCGCTCATCTCGGTGTTTCCGACACTGAAGGTGTAGACGAGGCCGCTCATGGGCAGCGAGGTGATGGCGTAGACGATCTTGAGCGGTGTGTAGACGAGCGTGCAGACCGCCGCGCTGATCCCGAAGAAGAACTTGTTGACCGGGCCGGCGTCCTCCGACTCGGCGCGGGCCGGCGAAGGCGCGGACGCCACCGCCGCGCACAGGAGCGCCAGCGCCAGGGCGCGGGCGAGCCCGCGCCGTCGGTTCCATCGGCCCGGGGTTCTTCGGCCCCTGGTTCCTTGGCCCATAGGGAGACGCCCGGAGGCAATGGGGGGTGGGGTCCGGCAGATGCGCAGCCCGCGCGCAGGATAGTCCAACCGTCCCGGCAGGGAAGCGGGCGTCGGAATAACGGAACGACGGGTAACAGACCCCTGGGGGCATGCTGCACCAGGGGGTGGCTGGTCAGAAAACTGTCGGAATATCAATAGCTTGGAGACCGGCAACTGGATGCCGAACTGGGTACGGTCATTGCAGTGAAATCCCTACATCGCAGGAGGAGAGGCGGGGAACCAAAGAAGCAGGAGAGCTCTGGGAGACCTGGGGGATCTGGGAAGGAAAAGCCGGGACGAGGTCCAGGATGCGAGCAAGGACGAGAGCAGGAACACGATCGAGCGCTGTGGCAGTCGCCCGCTGCCGGCTCGGAGTCCTCACCGCCGCCCTGCTGCTCGCATCGACGGCCTCCGCGGAGGATCCCTTCGCGTTCACCGTCGAGTCGGATCCGCCCGCGGACGTCTTCGCCTTCGACGATCCCTTCGCGATGCACGAGGTGCTTCCGGACCGCTTCCAGTACGACGACGGCGTCGTGCTGAAGCCCGAGCTGCTGCTGTGGCCGGACACCCGGCGCAGCCAGCTGCACTCGACGCCGGCACCGAGCCGCTACCGGACCGACTCCATCCTCCGCTACACCCGGAAGCTCGAGAACGGAATGATCCTGCGCGTCAAGCTGCCGATGCGGCTGCGCAAGATCGTCAAGGTGGAGCTCCGCTTCTAGGCGCGGGTCGCGCGGGCGCCGAGCGCCCCTGGCCTATCCTGTCGCTGCGACGCGTCTGTCGCGCTTCGGAGGCCCCCGTGTCGGAACCCGTCCTGCTCGTCGAACGCGATGCCGCGGTCGCGACCCTCACCCTGAACCGCCCGAAGGCCATGAACGCGCTGTCGAAGGAGCTGCGGAGAGCGCTCCTCGAGGCCTTCGGCGCCCTCTCCGCGGACCCGGAGGTTCGCGTCGTCATCCTGACGGGTGCCGGCGATCGCGCCTTCTGTGCGGGGCTCGACCTGAAGGAGCTCTCGGGTCAGGGGGACGCCGGACCGTCCGATGCCGGTCGCGTGGTCAGCGGTGGCGGAGACCTCGTGGCGGCCATCGAGGGGCTCGATCGTCCGGTGATCGGCGCGATCAACGGGGTGGCGATCACCGGGGGCTTCGAGCTGGCGCTCGCCTGCGACGTGCTCGTCGCTTCGACGGACGCGCGCTTCGCGGACACCCACGCACGGGTCGGGATCATGCCGGGCTGGGGACTCAGCCAGAAGCTCCCGCGGCTGATCGGCGTGTATCGGGCCAAGGAGCTGTCGCTCACGGGCAACTTCATCGGTGCCGAGCAGGCCGAGCGCTGGGGCCTGGTGAACCGGGTGGTTCCGCCCGCCGACCTGCTGCCGACCTGCCGTGCGCTGGCGGCCGACATGGTCTCGTGCGACGCCGGCATGGTGTCCGCCTACAAGTCGGTGATCGACGCCGGCTTCGGCGAGACGCTCCGGGAAGGGCGGCGGCTCGAGACCGAGGCCAATCGCGCGCACGCCCGCACGGTGACCCCCGAGGGGATCGCCGAGCGACGGCAGCGCGTGATGGAGCGGGGCCGATCCCAGTAGCGACCGCTGAGCGCGAAGAGAGCGCGTCTCTGGCTCTAGTTGTGTGATTTGAACCACGAATCACTAAGGTCTGTCGCGCATTTCTCCGATTCCGGTAGGGAGCCGACCCAAGGGGTCGCCTCGCTGCAAGGAGTCATGAGATGCGATCCCCCCACCGACGACTTTCGATTCTCGTCCTGCTGGCGGCGGTGTTCGTGTCGGCCCCCGCGCTGGCGCTCGACATGGTCGTCGGAGACGTCTCCGTCCAGAACCTGGGCGAGTTCGGGTTCGACACCCAGGGCACCGACGCCCCCGGCTCGGAGAACGGCTTCCTGAGCTTCGACGGCGGCGCGACGGACGAGCTCTTCCAGATGTTCGGATACATCGGGACGGCCTCCGGGCACGTTCGGATCGACTCGACCAACTTCAACATCTCGAGCGCCATCACCCAGGTGGGGAACTCGGCGCTGTCGCAGCTCACCCTGAGTGCCGCGGGCGCTGCGGCACTGGGCTTGACCACGGGCGCGCTCACCATCGACTACGCGTTCGAGCTGATCGACGACACGACCGCGGCGGACTCGGATCGCCTCGGCTGGACCATCGACCTCACGAACAACACGGCCAGCGCCATCTCGCTCTCGGTCTACACCTACGTGGATCTCGACCTGGACGGATCGTTCGGCAACGACAACGCGACCACCGACCTGAGCCGCATGTTCGTGCAGGACGACGCCAACCCCCTCTCGTACTTCATCTGGGACGTGGTGGGGCAGGGCGGCGCGGACCACTTCCAGGTCGGTGACTGGCCCGGCGTTCGGACCGCACTCAACAACATGACGTCGAACCAGGATCTGTCCGACAACCTCGCGAACTTCGGTCCCTCGGACTTCACGGGCGCGTACCAGTTCGATCGTACGATCCCGGGCTTCGGGAACGAGATCATCCGCCTGAACACGGCGGTGATCCCGGAGCCCCACACGGCGCTCCTGACCGGAATCGGCCTCGTGGGCCTCGCGATCTACGGTCGCCGCCCGCGTCGCCGTCGCTGAGGCGAACCCACCGGCATCGGAGCCACGTCCCGGCGCGACGCGCGCGGGCTATCATCGGCCCATGTCCGAGTTCGTCGCCGACCTGCTGGCGTACATCGATCTCTCTCCGACTCCCTACCACGCGGTCTCGGAGTCGATCCACCGCTTGGAGCAGCAGGGATACCGGCGCCTGGCCGAGGCCGACCTGTGGGAGCTCGAGCCCGGCGCACGCCACTACGTGGTGCGAAACGAGGGCAGCCTGCTGGCCTTCGAGGTCGGCAGTGAGTCGCCCGCGGAGGGCGGCTTCCACGTCATCGGTGCGCACACCGACTCGCCGAACCTGAGGCTGAAGCCGCTGCCGGACCTGTCCGGTCACGGATACCGGCAGCTGGCCGTCGAGCCCTATGGCGGCGTGCTGCTCCACACCTGGCTGGACCGGGACCTCTCCCTGGCCGGTCGGGTGACGGTGCGCAGCCGCGCGGGCGTCGAGACCCTGCTGCTCGACTTCGGTCGCCCCCTGCTGCGCGTCCCCAACCTCGCCATCCACCTGAACCGCGAGATCTCCAAGGAAGGGCTCAAGCTGAACGCACAGCAGCACCTGGCTCCGCTGATCGGACTCGACGACGCTCCCGAGCTGCGCGACCTGGTGGCCACCGAGCTGAAGGCCCAGGGCATCTCGGAGTTTCCGACCGAGAAGGTGCTGGCCTTCGACCTGATGGCGTACGACACCCAGCCCTCGGGCGTCTCGGGAGCGCGGGGCGAGTTCATCCACGCACCCCGGCTCGACAACCTCGCGTCCTGCCATGCGGGTCTCACCGCGCTCATCCGCTCCGGTGAGAGCCGGCTGCCCCGCTTCACGCGCGTCCTGGTCCTCTACGACCACGAAGAGGTCGGCAGTCGCAGTGCCCAGGGCGCCGCGGGCACCCTGCTCCAGGACGGCCTGGACCGCGTGGTCGCGGGCTACAAGGGCGGGGCACCGCAGGGGCTGCCCCGCGCCCTGGCGGCGTCGGTGATGATCTCCGCCGACATGGCCCACGCCGTGCACCCGAACTACGCGGACCGCCACGAGGGGGGGCACACGCCGGTGATCGGTGGCGGGCCGGTGATCAAGATCAACTCGAACCAGGCCTATGCGACCGACTCCGCGACGGGCGGCTTCTTCGCGTCCCTCTGCGCGGAGAACGAGATCGAGCCCCAGTACTTCGTCAGCCGCAGCGATCTCGCCTGTGGCTCGACCATCGGACCCATCACCGCGGCGCGTCTGGGCATCCGGACCGTCGACGTGGGCAACCCCATGCTCTCCATGCACAGCTGTCGGGAGATGGCGGGCGCCAACGACGTCGCCCCGATGATCGAGGTGCTGAGCGCCTTCTTCACCGAGGAGTAGGCGCCGGGAGCCTCGTGCCCGTCGCCGGGCAGGTCACGCCAGCAGGGAGGCGCCGATCACGCGAAGCTCGAGGATCGCCTTCACGCCCTCGAAGATCGGCAGCACCTGGGCGTCGACCACGTAGCGGCTGATGGGATACTCCTCGGCGTAGCCCCAGCCGCCGTGCAGCAGCTGTCCGAGCTGGCTGGTCTCGACGGCCACGTCGCAGGCCAGCAGCTTCGCCTGGGCGGCGAGGGGGGCTGCCGCGCGTTCGTCCTCGTCCATCTCGCGCGCCGCCTGGTAGGTGATGGCGCGCGCGCCCGCGAGTCGGGTCGCCATGCGGCCGAGGTTGTACTGGGTGAGCTGGAAGTCCGAGAGGGGCTGACCGAACTGCGTGCGGTCGACCACGTACTTGGCGGTCTCCTCCAGCGCCCCCTGGGCCACCCCGCAGCCGCGTCCCCCGGTCTGCAGCCGCCCCGCCGCGAAGCCGGCCATCTGCAGGTAGAAGCCCCGGCCGAGCCCGTCCTCGAGGCCGACCAGGTTCTCGGCCGGCACGAAGTAGTTCTCGAAGTTCAGGGTGAACGAGTGCATGCCGCGGTATCCCGGCGTCGCGTCGGCCTTGCCGACCACCCGCCCGCCACCCGGCTGCACGGTCTCGAAGCTGTGTCCCGTCTCGGGCTCCTTCGGCACGATCAGCAGGGACAGGCCCCGGTGTCCCTTGCCGAGGTCCGGGTCCGTGCGACACAGGACGGCCAGCACGTTCGCGCGACCCGCGAAGGTGCACCAGGCCTTGGGCCCGTTGATCACCCACCCCTCCTGGCCGTCGACGGTGCCGCGATCGGCGCGGCACTTGACCGACGCGACGTCGCTCCCGTAGTCGGGCTCCGTCACCGAGATGCCGACCATCACCTCGCCGGACGCGAGCTTCGGGAGCCAGGTCTGCTTCTGCTCCTCGGTGCCGCCGCCCATGAGCGCCTTGGTGAGGATCTCCGGACGCGTGATCAGCGAGCCCGCCGCCGCGAGCGACGCCCGCGACAGCTCCTCGGTGGTCAGGATCATCGCCAGGTTGCCCATCTCGACGCCACCGTACTCCTCGGGCACGGACAGCCCGAAGAAGCCGAGCTCGGCCATCTTCTCGATGAACTCCTCCGGCACGATCGAGTCGGTGCGGTGGATGTGCTCGGCGTGGGGCATCACCTCCTCGGCCGCGAAGGCCCGCACCTGCTCGCGCACCTGCTCGTGCATCTCGTCGAGGGGGGTGTCGTTGCTTCCGCGTGTCTCGGCGACGTGGCTGCCGATGGCGCGATAGACCGACTCGGAGGTGGCGCGGCGCAGCAGCTCCCGCAGCTCGGCGGGGAAGGCCGCTTCGAGGATCTCCTCGCCGAGCCCGAGCTCGTCGAGCACCGGCTCGAGGCGGTTTCGAACCGAGGCCGCCAGCTCGGCCGCCGAGGTGGCCCACAAGCGCTCCATAGCCTCGCCCGAGCGCCCCTCGGCGGCGACCGCCTCGGCATTCGCGAGCACCTCGTGGGCGGCCCGGACCTCGGTGGCCGCGTAGGCCACGCGCTCGGTGAGCACCTGGTGCTCGTCGATGTTCTTGCCGTTTCCGGTGACCGACTTCGCCCGCTCGAGGGTCTTCTCGAACAGGCCGTCGGCGGCGGCGAGGAGGGAACGGGCTTCGGCCAGGGAGGCGTGGGAGGTGCTCATGGTCGGGGTCTCTCTCCTTGCACGGCGCGGGCCGGCTGCCGGAAGCGCCTGGTCTTCAGGGAAAGGGTTTTCTGGGAGCGCGGGCGCAGCAGGATAGCGCTCAGTCGAGGAAGGACGAAAGCTGCTCGACCAGCGGAGGGCTGCCGAAGAGCAGACCGAGCTTGCCGTTTTCCTGCGGGTAGCTGCGGCAGTCGCCGCCGGCCTCGCGCACCAGGATCTCCGTCGCGGCGGCGTCCCAGGGGTTGAGGTCGAAGTCGATCATCGCGTCGACACCGCCTCCCAGCACCAGGGCATGCCCGAAGCCGTCCGTGTAGCCACGCAGCATCCGGATCTCGCGCGCCATGCGCTCGAAGGCGGCGGACTGTCCAGCCCGCTCGAAGCAGAAGACGTCGCCGTGGGAGACGATCGCTCGCGACAGGTCCTTCTCCTGGGAGACCCGCACCGGCTCTGCGCCCCGCCGGCAGCCCCCGCCCTCGAAGCCCACGTAGCGCTCACCGAGGGCCGGCAGATCGATCAGTCCCAGGATCGAGCGCCCCCCGGCGACCAGGGCGATCAGGGTCGAGAAGAGCGGGATGCCGCGCGAGTAGCAGATCGTCCCGTCGATCGGGTCGACGATCCAGTGCGGCAGGTCGGGGCCCGCACCCGACTCGCCGCCCTCCTCGCCGTACTCCTCGCCGAGGACGCCGAAGTCCGGATAGGACTCCTGCAGGACCGAGCGGATCGCGCGTTCGGCGGCGCGATCCGCCTCGGTGACCGGTGAGCCATCTGCCTTGATCTCGACGTCCACGCCGCGGAAGCGGGGCAGCGTCTCTTCCCGGGCCCGATCCGCGGCCCGCTCGGCCACCTGACAGGCCTGGACGAGCTCGTCGCGCGTGAGGGCGTCGCGGCTCACGGAGCCTCCTCGCCCGTGCCCGGCAGCTGCCGCAGGCGCCGGAAGGGGTAGATGCCGGAGCTGTGGCCGTCGCTCCACTCGATCTGGATCGCGTAGCGGCCCACGGGCTCGATCCGCAGGGGATGAACGTCCTCGGGCACGTTGTCGGGGTC
>JANQSB010000188.1 GCA_028284295.1 Myxococcota bacterium
AAACCGGTCGGGAAGACGAGTCGCCAGCCCCGCGACCACCGCCGCCGCCAGCCAGGCGGCCGGTTGCAGGCGCGACATCTCGACCGCCGACCAGGGTCCGCCCACGGCGGCATGCGGAATGCCCAGCGCCACGAAGCCGAGCAGCGCCGAGAGTCCGCAGCCCACCGCCTGGGACAGCAGCATCTCCCGGCGATCGAGGAAGGACGCCACCAGGAGCGCGACCGACTCGGCGATCACCACGTACATCAGGCTGCCGTGCCAGGTCAGCAGCATCGCGAAACGCGCAGCCACCAGGGCGGCCTGCCAGCCCCACACGGCTCCCACCCGGTTGCCCGCCCCGGCCAGGCCGACGTGCCCCAGCAGCAGCAGGCTCCCGACGAAGGTGACCGCCGCGTGGTGGTCCGGATTGCCGACGGCCGTGAAGTCCATGCTCACGGGCAGCAGCGCGAAGACGGCCACGGCCCCCAGGCCGACGCCGGGACCCGCCAGCCGCCGTCCGATCCCGAAGACGACGAGGGCCGTCAGCAGCCCGAGGAGCACCGGCGCCCAGACCAGCGCGGTATCCAGGTCACCGACTGCCCGGGCGGCGGCACCCAGCGCGAAGTCGTAGAGCGGGGGCCAGGGAATCCAGGCGCCCCGCGGATGGTTGAGATACGGGTCGAAGGCGAGAACCGAAGGGAAGTTCTCGAACGTGTAGGCGGCGCGCCGAGCGTGGTACTGCGCGTCGTCCAGGGCGAGGACGGCCGCGCCCTGCCCTTCCGAGGCCCCGGTCGGCTCCCCCGCGAGCACCCGCTCGAAGCCCACCGCCCGCACGCCGACCACCACGACACCGAGCAGCAGCAGCCCGAGCGCGAGCCGGACCCGACTCACCCCCCGGCCCCCGCCGCGCAGGCGACGCCAGCCCAGCGCGAAAGCTCGCGGCGTTCTCCGCGAGCTTTCAGCGGAAACTGGTGGGCGTGCACGGACTCGAACCGCGGACCCTCTCGGTGTAAACGAGATGCTCTAGCCAACTGAGCTACACGCCCGCTATGCCGTGGCTGCCTCCTGCGCCAGCGGCCACAGCGCGAGCCCGCGCGGCCTTCTCCGCGAGGGCTCAGCCAAACCCAGCGCGAGCCCGAGCGGCCTTCTCCGCGAGGGCTCAGCCAAGAGAGACTCAGTTCACCCCGGCCGGATGCGCGACGTCGGTCTCGGCCGGTCGCCCCGGCGCGTGCGGGAGGTCGTAGATGTCGTCCAGGTCGTGGAAACCGTCCTTGAAGAAGTTGCTCGGGTCTTCCACCGCCAGGGCCGTCGCCAGCACCTCGTCCATGTGATCGACCAGCACCACCTCGACGGACTTCTTCACCGGACCCGGCAGGTCCTTGAGGTCCTTCTCGTTCTCGCGCGGGATGATCACCTTGTTCACGCCACCGCGATGGGCGGCGATCATCTTCTCCTTGAGGCCACCGATCGGCAGCACCCGGCCCCGCAGCGTGATCTCGCCGGTCATCCCGATGTTGGCGCGGACCGGAACGCGGGTGAGCGCCGAGGCGATCGTCGTCGCCAGGGTGATCCCCGCCGACGGCCCGTCCTTGGGCGTACCGCCTTCCGGGACGTGCACGTGGATGTCCACGTTGGAGTAGAAGTCCCGCTTGAGGCCCAGCTGCTTGGCGCGCGAACGGATGTAGGACATGGCCGCGCCGGCCGACTCCTGCATCACCTCGCCGAGGCGCCCGGTCAGCTGCAGCTTCCCCTTGCCCGGCGTCACGGCCACCTCGGTCTGCAGCAGCTCGCCGCCCACCTCGGTGTAGGCGAGGCCGGTCGCGACGCCCACCTTGTCCTCGTCTTCGGTGCTGCCGAAGCGGTACTTCGCGACGCCCAGGTACTTCTTCACCAGCTTCGGGGTGATGCGGGTCAGCTTGGGCTCGTCGCCGTCGGCGGACACCACCTTGCGGGCCACCTTGCGGCAGATCGAGGCGAGCTCGCGCTCGAGACTCCGGACACCGGACTCCCGGGTGTAGTGGCGGATGACCTCGAGCAGCGACGCGTCGCTGAACTCGATGTGCTCGTCCCCCAGCCCGTTCGCCTCCATCACCTTCGGCACCAGGTGCTTCTTGGCGATCTGCAGCTTCTCGGTCTCGATGTAGCCGGGGATCTGGATGATCTCCATCCGGTCCTGCAGCGGCCGCGGAATCTCGTGCAGCGCGTTGGCCGTGCAGATGAAGAGGATCTTCGACAGGTCGTAGTCGAGATCCATGTAGTGGTCGTTGAAGGTGTGGTTCTGCTCGGGATCGAGCACCTCGAGCAGTGCCGACGACGGGTCACCGCGGAAGTCCATCGACATCTTGTCGATCTCGTCCAGGAGGAAGACCGGATTCGACGACCCGGCCTTCTTCAGGCTCTGCAGGATCTTCCCGGGCAGCGCGCCGATGTAGGTCCGGCGGTGGCCGCGGATCTCGGCCTCGTCGCGCACTCCGCCGAGGCTCATGCGCACGAAGTCGCGGCCCGTCGAGGTCGCCACGGACTTCCCGAGCGAGGTCTTGCCGACGCCGGGCGGACCCACCAGACAGAGGATCGGGCCCTTCATGCGCTCGACCAGCGCCTGGACGGCCAGGTACTCGAGGATGCGTTCCTTGGGCTTCTCGAGGCCGTGGTGATCGGCATCGAGCACCGCTTCCGCCTTCTGCAGGTCGATGCTCTCTTCGCGCTCCTCGTTCCAGGGCAGCGCCAGGATCCAGTCGATGTAGTTGCGCACGACGGTCGCCTCGGCACTCATGGGCGACATCATCTTGAGCTTCTTCATCTCCTTCTCGCCGCGCTCGCGGGCGGCGTCGGGCATGTCCTTGGCGGCGAGCTGCTCCTCCAGCTCCTGCAGCTCGTTCTTGAACTCGTCGCGGTCGCCGAGCTCCTTCTGGATCGCCCGCATCTGCTCGTTGAGGTAGTACTCCTTCTGCGAGCGCTCCATCTGCTTCTTGACGCGCCCACGGATCTTGCGCTCGACCTCGAGCACCTCGATCTCGGCCTGCATGCGGCCGTAGACCTCGCGCAGGCGATCGAGCGGCGGCAGGATCTCGAGAATGGTCTGGCGCTCTTCGAGCTTCAGGTTCAGGTGGGAGACGACGGTGTCCGCGAGCTTGCCCACCTCCTGGATCGAGGTGATGGTGTTGAGGAGCTCCGGCGGCACCTTCTTGTTGAGCTTGACGTAGCTCTCGAAGCCGCTGTGGATGGACCTGACCAGGGCGTCCGCCTCGACGCTCTCGTCCTCCTCGTCGGGCAGCTCGTCGATCTGGCACTGGAAGTAGGGATCCTCGGTCTCGAAGGAGCGGATCCGGGCGCGACACTTGCCCTCGACCAGCACCTTCACGGTGCCATCGGGCAGGCGGAGCAGCTGGATGATGGTGCCGAGGGTGCCGATCTCGTAGATGTCCTCGGGCGTGGGCTCGTCCTGGCCGGCCTGGCGCTGGGCGGAGAGGAGCAGCTCCCGGTTCCCGGCGACGGCGTCCTCGAGCGCCTGGATGGACTTGGCCCGACCCACGAAGAGCGGCACCACGTGATTCGGGAAGACGACGATGTCGCGCAGCGGGAGCAACGGGACCAGGCGTTCGCCGTCCGCGCTGCGCGGGCCCGCGGCCTCCGCGCCGTCCTGCTCGTCGTCGTTCCGGAAGAAGACCATCTCAGCTCCCGACCTCCACCCGCCCGGCGCTCCTTCGAGCGCCGCTCGACTAGGCGGACTCGGCCTCCCGCTTGAAGACGAGGATGGGATCGGCACCCTGCTCGATCACGTCCTCGTTCACCACGCACTCTTCGACGTCGTCGCGGGAGGGGAGCTCGTACATCAGGTCGAGCATCGCGTTCTCGAGGATCGCGCGAAGGCCACGCGCACCCGACTTGCGCTCGAGGGCCTCCTGGGCCACCGCGCGCAAGGCGCCGTCCGTGAAGCGAAGGCGCACGTCCTCGAAGTCGAAGAGCTTCTGGTACTGCTTGACCAGGGCATTCTTGGGGGTGGTCAGGATCTCGATCAGCGCCGCCTCGTCCAGCTCGCCGAGCGTGGCCACGACGGGCAGACGCCCGATGAACTCGGGAATCAGCCCGAATCGCAGCAGATCCTCGGCCTGCACCTGCGAAAGCACGCTCTCGGCCCCCCGATCTTCCTTGCTCTGGATATCGGCACCGAAGCCCAGTCCCTTCACTCCGATCCTTCGCTCGATGATCGAGTCGAGCCCCACGAAGGCGCCACCGCAGAGGAAGAGGATGTTGGAGGTGTCGATCTGCAGGAACTCCTGCTGGGGGTGCTTCCGCCCACCCTTCGGCGGAACGCTGGCCATGGTGCCTTCGATGATCTTGAGCAGCGCCTGCTGGACGCCCTCGCCCGAGACGTCGCGGGTGATCGAGGGGTTCTCGCTCTTGCGAGCGATCTTGTCGATCTCGTCGATGTAGATGATGCCCCGCTGCGCCAGCTCCACGTCGTAGTTCGCGGCCTGCAGCAGGGAGAGCACGATGTTCTCGACGTCCTCGCCCACGTACCCGGCCTCGGTCAGGGTGGTCGCGTCGGCGATGGTGAAGGGCACGTCGAGGACCTTCGCCAGGGTCTGGGCCAGCAGGGTCTTGCCGCAGCCGGTCGGCCCGAGCAGCAGGATGTTGGCCTTCTGCAGCTCGACGTCCCCCACCGGAGCGCCGCTCTCGATGCGCTTGTAGTGGTTGTGCACGGCCACCGAGAGGATCTTCTTCGCCGCCGTCTGGCCGATCACGTACTCGTCGAGGGCCTCGTGGATCTCCTTCGGCTTCGGCACCCGCGACGCCCGCGGCGGCGCCTCTTCCTGGCCGTACTCCTCGGCGATGATGTCGTTGCAGAGCTCGATGCACTCGTCGCAGATGTAGACGGTGGGCCCGGCGATCAGCTTCTTCACTTCCTTCTGGCTCTTGCCGCAGAAGGAGCACGAGAGGTTCGCGTTGTCTTCCCGCTTCTTCATCGTCGCCTGCCTGTTCCGTTTCGGTCGGTCCGAACCGCCCGACTAGGACAGCTGGACGCCCTCTTCGGCACCACCGCCCTTGCCCGTCTTCCCACCCTGGCCGCTCTTGCCAGTTTCCGTCTCGGCGGACTTGGAGCCGCCGTTGAGCTTCGGCGAGGGCCTGCGGCTCGCGACGGTGTCCACGATCCCGTAGGCCTTCGCTTCTTCGGCGGACATATAGTAATCGCGCTCCGTGTCCTTCGCGATCTCCTCGGGGCTTCGTCCCGTATGCTCCGCGAGGATCTCGTTCATCGTCTGGCGCATCTTCAAGATCTCGCGCGCCTGGATGTCGATGTCGACGGCCACGCCGCGGGTTCCCCCGTGCGGCTGGTGGACCATGATGCGGGAGTTCGTGAGTGCCACGCGCTTGCCGGGTGCTCCGGCGGCCAGCAGCAGCGCGGCCATGGAAGCCGCCTGTCCGATGCAGGTCGTCTCGATCTGGGGCCGCACGAACTGCATCGTGTCGTAGATCGCCCAGCCCGCGGTCACGCTGCCGCCGGGTGAGTTGATGTAGAGATAGATGTCCTTGTCGGGGTCTTCGGCTTCCAGGAAGAGCAGCTGGGCCACGACCAGATTCGCGATGTCGTCGTTGATCTCGGTGCCGAGGAAGATGACGCGGTCTCGAAGGAGCCGGGAATAGATGTCGAAGGCGCGCTCGCCTCGTTGGCTCTGTTCGATGACGTAAGGGATCACCGGCATTGGATCTCGTTCTCCAGTCTTGCGGCCGTGGCGGCATTCACAAGCCGTCGTGCCTCATGTCGCGAAAACCGCCACGAAGTCGATGGTATACGACTTCGCCGCAACGAGTGAATCCGGCTACGGTCACCACCGGGCTCCACTCGCTCCGAGCAACGCTTGGGACATTCCTGCGGGGGGATGCAGGCTTGTTAGCACGCCCCCGTGCAAGCCGCCTCTGAGCCGACGTTCAGTCGGTCGCGGACCGGCGCGGAGACGTTCCGCCCCACCTTCGTCCGATGCCGCGCCGGGCGCCGCGTTGCTGGGCCGCTGCACGGCCGGTGCACGCGGCGCGCCGATCGGCTGGACGGCGAACGCCGATCGACCGGGTCGGAGCCTCCCGATCAGGAGAACCCCCTAGGGAGGGTCTGCACGAGGCTGCCACCCGAGCAGGGAGCGAACGCGAAGCGCTCGCCCGCCCTCGACCGGCTAGGAGGTCGCCGCCTCCTCGGCCGACGCGACCTCCTCCACCTCGGCGTTCTCGACCAGGTACTCGAGCGCGCGCTGGTCGACGATCTCCGCGCGGATCGCCTCGTGCCATCCCTGCTCGCGCGCCATCTGCTTCAGCTGGGCGGCGGGCATGCCCCGACCCTCGGCCATCTCGTCCAGGCGGGCCTCCACGTCGTCGTCTCCGGCCTCGATCTCCTGGGCCCGGGCCACGGCCTCGAGCAGGAAGCCTTCGCGCACACGACGGACAGCGGCCTCGCGGCCGTCCTCGGCCATCCGAACGAGCTGCGACTGCAGGACCTCCGCGGGCACCTGGTTCTCGTACTCGCGACGGAAGGAGTCGATCTGGTGGGCGAGCTGGCGTTCCACGATGCCCGGCGGCACCTCGAAGTCGGTACGCTCGATCAGCGAGTCCATGACGGTTCGCTGCAGCAGCTGCTTGGCGGACTGGTTGCGCTCGGACTCGAGGTCACTGCGAATCCGCTCCCGCAGCTCGGCCAGGGTCTCGAAGTCGCCCAGGTCCTTCGCGAACTCGTCGTCGAGCTCGCGGGGCTCGCGCTTCTTGACGGCCTCGACGTGGACGTCGAAGACCGCGTGCTTGCCGGCCAGCTCGGCATGGCCGTAGTCCTCGGGAAAGTCCACCTCGACCTGCCGGTCGTCTCCCGCCGACGCGCCCAGCAGCTGCTCCTCGAAGCCCGGCACGAAGCGACCGGAGCCGAGCTCGAGCTCGTGCCCCTTGGCGCTTCCCCCTTCGAAGGCCTCGCCGTCGATCCGCCCCACGTAGTCGATCACGAGCACATGACCGTTCTCCGAGACGGTGTCCGCGGGCTGCTCGAGCACCGGCGCCGTGCGCTCCCGCAGGTTCTCGAGCTGCAGCAGCACCTCCTCCTCGCCGACCTCGACCGGGGGGCGCTGGGCGGGCAGTCCCTTCGTCTCCGGCAGCTCGATCTCGGGCTTCAGCTCGAGGCGGGCCTGGTAGGAGAAGTCGGCACCCGGCTCCGGCCGGCCGGCGTCGATGCCGGGCTCGACCAGGGGCGTCAGCCCGGTCAGCTCGATGGCGTCGGCCAGGGTCTCGGCGACGAGAAGGCGTTCGATCTCGTCGGGCAGGGAGGCTCCGTACATGCGCTCGAGCACCGAACGCGGCGCCTTCCCCGGGCGAAAGCCCTTCACCCGCACCTCTTTGCGGAGATTCTTGTAGGTGCGGTCGAAGGCCTTGTCGACGCGCTTCGCGGCCACGGTGACGGCCAGCACCTTCAGGACGGGGCTCTCTTCGGTCACCTCGACGCGGATCTGACCGTCGCTCGATTCGAAGCCAGTCATGGATATCGGGTTCTCGCTGTGTGAGGGGCCGCTGGAGCGCGAGGCGGCCTGCTGGAAATCGGAGACGCCAGGCTCGGCGCGGAGGCTGGTACCGGGGACAGGACTCGAACCTGCACGTCCAAGGGACGGTGGCTCCTAAGGCCACTGCGTCTACCAGTTCCGCCACCCCGGCAGGCGGAGCCGGACCTTAGCAGAACGGGCCCCGGGCCTTGCTCCGCCGCTCGCGGCCCCCTAAGGTCCGCCCGGGCGCGTAGCTCAATTGGCAGAGCAAGGGACTCTTAATCCCTAGGTTCGGGGTTCGATTCCCCGCGCGCTCACCACTCGTTTCGCTGAGCTCTCGCTAACGCGAGAGCTCGCGCTGGAGCCGCTGAGACCCTCGCGGAGAAGGCCGCGAGGTTTCGCGCTTCGCCGCGGGCGCTGGAACCTCCGAGACCCGCGAGAGTTCCCGCTGGAGCCGCTGAGACCATCGCGGAGAAGGCCGCGAGGTTTCGCGCTTCGCCGCAGGCGCTGGAACCTCCGAGACCCGCGAGAGCTCGCGCTGGAGCCGCTGAGACCATTGCGGAGAAGGCCGCGAGGCTTCGCGCTTCGCCGCAGGCGCTGGTGCTGGTGGGGTCAGGGGGTTCCCCAGCCTCCTCCTCCTGGGGTTTCTACGACGAGGGTGTCTCCGGGGGTGAGGTCGACGGAGCACTTGCCGGGGAGCTCGCGGGTGGTGCCGTCGGCTCCCTCGACGGCATTGCGGCCCGGGCTTCCGGGCTTGCCGCCTTCCAGGCCGTAGGGCGCTCGCGTCCTTCGCTCGGTGAGCAGGCTGACGGTCACCGGTGCGGTGAACTCGTACCGCCGGACGAGGCCGTCGCCTCCCGGGTGCTCGCCGCGGCCCCCCGAGCCCTCGCGAAGCGCGAACTCGCGCAGGCGGACCGGGTAGCGGGACTCGAGCACCTCCGGGTCCGTGATGCGCGTGTTGGTCATGTGCGTGTGGACCCCCGAGGTTCCGTCCCAGTCGGGCCCGGCTCCGCTGCCGCCCCCGACGGTCTCGTAGTAGCCGAAGGCCTGGTCGCCGAAGGTCACGTTGTTCATGGTCCCCTGGCTGGCAGCAGCCAGTCGCAGGGCCCCGAGCAGCACGTCCACCACGCGCTGCGAGGTCTCGACATTGCCGCCCACGACCGCCCGGCCCGGGGGCGGATCGAGGAGCGAGCCAGCCGGCACGCGAATCTCCACCGGGTCGAGGCAGCCGCCGTTGAGCGGAATCCGCTCGTCGACGAGGGAGCGCAGCACGTAGATGACCGCGGCCTGCACGATCGCCCGCGGCGCGTTCAGGTTGCCCGGGACGGCGGGGCCCGTCCCCTCGAAGTCGATCCGCATGGATTCGCCCCGGATCTCGATCGCCACCCGGACCGGCGTGCCGTCGTCGAGGGCGTCCTCGAAGCGGTGGATCCCGTCCGGCAGCCGCCCGATCTCGCGGGCCACCTTGGCGGCCGACGCCCGCTGCAGCTGCGCCATCGTGAGAGCGACCAGGCCGTCGCCGGCCTCGCGCACGAATCCCTGCAGCAGACGCTCACCGCTGCGGTTGGCCGCCAGCATGGCCTGGAGATCGGCGAGGTTGTCGGCCGGCTGCCGGGCGGGATGGCGACCGCCCTCGAGGCGCGACCGGATCGCGTCCTCGTCGAGCGCGCCGTCGCGAACCAGACGCATCAGCGGCAGCACCACGCCCTCCTCTTCCAGGCTTCGGGAGGCCGGCGGCATGGAGCCGGGCGTCGAGCCCCCGATGTCCGCGTGATGGCCGCGACTGGCCACGAAGAAGGCAGGAGCCGGGTCTCCTTCTTCGCGCTCGAGGAAGACCGGCGTCACGACCGTGACGTCGGGCAGGTGCGAGCCGCCTGCGAACGGGTCGTTGGTGACGAAGACGTCGCCCCGGCGCAGGTCGGGAAAGGCCTGCAGGGTCGCGCGCACGGTCTCGCTCATGGCCCCGAGGTGGACCGGGATGTGGGGCGCGTTGGCGACCAGGCCCCCCGCTGCGTCGAAGACCGCGCACGAGTAGTCGAGACGCTCCTTGATGTTCGTGGAGACCGAGGTGTTGCGGAGCACGGCGCCCATCTGCTCGGCGATCGACATGAAGCGGTTGCCGAAGACCTCGAGCCGGACCGGGTCGGCGGGGACCTCCGCGGCCTGCCCGACCGCGGCGGCGGGCCGATCGGCTTCGGGGTCCGCGGATGCCGAGCGGCCAGGCGACTCGTCCCGCAGCACCAGCACGCCCTCGGCGTCCACCTCGAGTGCGAACTCCGGATCGACCACCACCGTACCCGTGTCCTCCAATACGATCGCCGGTCCCAGAAGCCGCGCTCCTGAAACCAGCGCCTCGCGGGAGAAGACCGGCGCCTCGACGCGCCCGACGCCGGGAAACCAGGCGCGCACCCGGCGGTCGGGCGTGGGCTCGGCCGCCGCCGTGGCCCCAGCCGCATGGGACAGCTCGCCGCCGCCGGGTGCCGGCCCGCGAGCACGCACCCGGACGGTGGTGATCTCGACCACGCGACCCGGGCGCACGTAGCCGAAGCGGCGCAGGTGCTCGTCCGCGAAGGCCGCGCTCCAGTCGAAGTCGCCCGCACCCGGGTCGGGGTCGCAGACCGGCAGCGGCGTGTCGGTCCCCCGATAGCGGAGATCGAGCCAGTGCTCGACCCGGATCCGGCCCGCATCGAGTCCCTCCGCGATGAGCGCCGCCCGCCCCTGCCCGGCCAGCTCGTCGAGCACGGCATCGACCGCGGCGGGCAGCGGCGCACCCCGGTCCGGCAGCGGGACCCGCGCCGCGTCCTGCTGCCCGTCCCAGCTCTCCTCCGCCACGCCGATCCCGTAGGCGGAGAGCAGCCCCGCGAAGGGATGCAGCAGCACGCTCCGGATTCCGAGCGAGCGCGCGATCGAGCAGACGTGCTGACCGCCGGCTCCGCCGAAGCCCACCAACGCGCAGTCCCGCGGATCG
Source organism: Myxococcota bacterium (assembly GCA_028284295.1). Taxonomy (GTDB): domain Bacteria; phylum Myxococcota_A; class UBA9160; order UBA9160; family UBA4427; genus JAJDAN01. The sequence continues at coordinate 10,456 of JANQSB010000188.1, forward strand.
ACGCCCCGCCCCACCGACACCTGCTGAATGGCCTCGGCCATGCTCGCGTTGGCGATCTCGACGAAGCCCGCCGCCACCTCGTCCAGGCTGCGCGCGAAGCCCGCCCCCGCCAGCTCGGACTGCACGCGTCCCAGCCCGGCCTCGACGGCCGTGGCATCCAGGGCGAAGGGGAAACGATCCGGCTGCAGGCGGCCCAGGAACAGGTTCACGTCGGTGAGCGCGACCTCCCGCGCCGCGGGGCGGCCGGCCTCGTCGCGTCGCCCGTAGCAGAGCGGCCCGGGCTCGGCGCCGGCGCTCTCCGGGCCCACCGTCAGGCGGAAGCCGTCGAAGCGACACAGCGACCCCCCGCCCGCCGCCACCGTGTGGATCCGCAACATCGGCGACTTCACGCGGATGCCACCGACCCGGGTCTCGAAAGCCCGCTCCACCTCCCCGTCGACGATCAGCGACACGTCGGTGGAGGTGTCCCCCATGTCGAAGCCCACCGCTCGCGCGAAGCCGGCGCGCGAGGCGACCCGCGCCGCGGCGACCACGCCCCCCGCCGGCCCCGAGAGCAGCGCCGTCGGC